>NZ_GG774800.1:139918-199484 GCF_000163675.1 Bacteroides sp. D22
ACGAAAAAAACACACCAGCCACAAGCCCTGAAAGGGCGGAACTGTATACAATTATGCCCTTTCAGGGCGCAAATTCAGATTGTCGTTTTTACGTAGGGCGTTGCCCTACGCTATATAATTAAGCCCTTTCAGGGCACTCCGCAAAATTATCATTTACCATCTCAAAACAGAAATTAAAACAACTCTTGAAAAATGGATAAATTTGCAATGATAATTTTCGGTGCGTCGGGTGATCTGACCAAGCGTAAGCTGATGCCCGCCCTTTACTCCCTCTACCGTGAAAAGCGGTTGACCGGAGAGTATTCTATATTGGGTATCGGGCGTACGGTCTACTCTGACGATAACTACCGTTCCTATATCTTAGAAGAACTGCAACAGTTCGTAAAGTCCGAAGAACAGGACACAGCTCTGATGGCTTCGTTTGTCTCCCATCTCTACTATTTACCGATGGACCCGGCAAAAGAAGAAGGTTACCCGCAACTCCGTCAACGTCTGGTCGACTTGACCGGTGAGGTAGACCCGGACAACCTGCTGTTCTACCTAGCCACTCCGCCGTCATTGTACGGAGTAGTGCCCTTGTACCTGAAAGCTGCCGGACTCAACACCCCCCATTCACGTATCATCGTCGAGAAACCTTTCGGTTATGATCTCGAATCGGCACGTGAACTGAATAAAACGTATGCCTCTGTATTCAATGAGCATCAGATTTACCGTATCGACCATTTTCTCGGTAAGGAAACAGCCCAGAATGTACTGGCTTTCCGTTTTGCCAACGGCATCTTCGAACCTCTCTGGAACCGTAACTATATCGACTACGTAGAAATCACAGCCGTAGAAAATCTGGGTATCGAACAACGCGGCGGATTCTATGAAACGGCAGGTGCGCTGCGCGATATGGTGCAGAATCACCTGATACAGCTCGTAGCCCTTACGGCTATGGAACCGCCCGCTGTTTTCAACGCGGACAATTTCCGCAACGAAGTGGTGAAGGTCTACGAATCTCTCACCCCGTTGAATGAAGTGGATTTGAACGAACATATCGTTCGTGGACAATATACAGCCTCCGGCAATAAGAAAGGCTACCGTGAAGAAAAAGGAGTGGCTCCCGATTCGCGCACGGATACTTATATTGCCATGAAACTGGGCATTAGCAACTGGCGCTGGAGTGGCGTTCCGTTCTACATTCGTACAGGTAAACAAATGCCGACGAAAGTAACGGAAATCGTCGTTCATTTCCGTGAGACACCTCATCAGATGTTTCATTGTGCCGGTGGCAACTGTCCGCGGGCTAATAAATTGATTCTTCGTTTGCAACCGAATGAAGGAATAGTGCTCAAAATCGGAATGAAAGTCCCCGGTGCAGGTTTTGAAGTGCGCCAGGTGACGATGGATTTCAGTTACGCGCAGTTGGGCGGCGTACCCAGTGGAGACGCTTATGCCCGTCTGATAGACGACTGCATCCAGGGTGATCCGACTTTATTTACTCGAAGTGATGCAGTAGAAGCCTCATGGAAATTTTTCGATCCGGTACTCCGTTATTGGAAAGACAACCCCGACGCACCTCTCTACGGTTATCCCGCAGGTACGTGGGGACCTCTGGAAAGCGAAGCGATGATGCACGAACATGGGGCCGACTGGACGAATCCTTGTAAGAATTTGACGAATACAGATCAATATTGTGAATTATGAAACTATCAGTTTTTCCCTCATCTATTGAAACTTCACGAGCATTGATACTCCGCTTGGTGGAAATCATGAATGAAGAGCCGGACAGAGTGTTCAATATCGCAGTCAGCGGTGGCAACACACCTGCTCTGATGTTCGATTTATGGGCGAATGAATACATGGAAATTACCCCGTGGGATCGTATGCGGATTTATTGGGTGGATGAACGTTGTGTGCCTCCCGATGATTCGGACAGTAATTACGGAATGATGCGCAACCTTCTTTTGGGTTTGACTCCTATTTTGTATGAAAATGTATTCCGTATTCGTGGAGAGGCGAAGCCTGCGAAAGAAGCGGTCCGTTATTCGGAGTTAGTCCGGCAGCAAGTACCGTTGAAGCGTGGCTGGCCCGAATTTGATATTGTACTGTTGGGGGCCGGAGACGACGGACACACGTCTTCCATCTTTCCCGGACAAGAAGATTTGCTGACTTCAAACTCTATTTATGTAGTCAGCGCCCATCCCCGTAACGGGCAGAAGCGCATCGCAATGACGGGATACCCCATTCAGAATGCCCGCTATGTCATTTTCCTGATTACCGGAAAAAATAAAGTTGACGTAGTAGAAGAAATCTGTAATTCGGGAGACACTGGTCCCGCAGCCTATATAGCTCATCACGCGCAGAATGTAGAGCTATTTGTGGATAAAGCGGCTGCCGCATATATTGACGATAGTAATAAAAAAATGAATTAGAACTGTTTCGTTGACGAAACTAACAGAAAAAAAGAAAAATATGAATCCTTATCAAAATTCATTTGGAGGTAATATCCCGCAGGACGTAGCCGGGAAACAAGGTGAAAATGTCATTTTTATTGTTTATACTCTAAAAGATACTCCCGAAACTCTTGATAAAGTAAAAGATGTATGCGCTAATTTCTCGGGCATGATTCGCAGCATGCGTAATCGTTTCCCCGAACTGATGTTCAGTTGTACGATGGGCTTTGGCGCCGATGCCTGGAGCCGTCTTTTCCCGGAAAAGGGAAAGCCGAAAGAACTGAACACTTTTGAAGAGATCAAAGGCGGAAAGCACACGGCAGTCTCTACTCCGGGCGACATCTTGTTTCATATCCGTGCAAAACAGATGGGGTTGTGTTTTGAGTTTGCTTCCATCATTGACGAGAAGCTCCAGGGCGTAGTTGAACCTGTCGATGAAACTCACGGTTTCAGATATATGGACGGCAAGGCTATTATCGGCTTTGTAGACGGAACAGAGAATCCGGCAGTTGATGAGAATCCTTATCATTTTGCGGTGGTAGGAGAGGAGGATGCTGATTTTGCAGGAGGAAGTTATGTTTTTGTACAGAAGTACATTCACGATATGGTTGCATGGAACGCTCTGCCTGTGGAAGAACAGGAGAAAGTGATCGGTCGTCGTAAGTTTAACGATGTCGAGCTGTCTGACGAGGAGAAACCTCAAAATGCGCATAATGCCGTCACTAATATTGGTGATGACCTGAAAATTGTACGTGCCAACATGCCGTTTGCCAATACGTCTAAGGGAGAATATGGCACATACTTCATCGGTTATGCAAGTACGTTCAGTACGACCCGGCAGATGTTGGAAAGTATGTTCATCGGCAATCCGGTAGGGAATACCGATCGTTTGCTTGACTTCAGCACAGCTGTAACAGGAACGCTTTTCTTTGCTCCTTCCTACGATTTGCTGGGAGAATTGGGCGAATAAAAAAAGAAAAATAAGAATAAAAGATTGGAGGAGGATTACACTTTGGTAATCTCCTCCACTATATATTGATCTTTCACTCTCCTGCAGGTACATACAAAGTATTCCGGATGTTTCAGGGCTCCTTCTAAAGTATCAGGAAGAATCATCTCTTTGGTACGTCTATCCATTGCCACCGTTGCATATAGAATACCCTCTTTTTCGCATCTCTCAATTAATGCATTTTTTAGTTCTTCTACGCTATATTCCATTTGTGTGAGACTTTATCGCTGCAAAGTTATGGAAAATATGTATATTTTGTGCAATAATATTCCTGTAATATATAAAAATAGCTCCCTAGTTCGTCCGCCGACGAGGGAGCTATCAACACAAAAACTAAACTAGACACATTTTTGGAAATCTAGTTGTATATTCTGTATATCAATTATATAGTCCTGCTTTTTTTTATGGTTCGACCATAATTCGACCATTTGATGTTTTATGTACTATCAAGATTTTTGAGTTTCATATTTTATATTACTTTAAATATTATATTTGCGCATCACTAAAATTGATTATCGTATGTTCAAGAGAATAAAGCCTATTTCAAAAGCCTCCTTGGAAGGAATCGTTTATCAAATAAGATACCTTACAGGCGAAAAAAAATGTTACTGATGAAGCACTTGTTTGGCATTTGCAAAGGATCTTATCCGAAAAAGGAATTCCTGTCGACTATATTTCTTCTCCCAAACCATGGGAATGGAAGAAGAGAATATGATTACTTTTTTCCACATTTTCTTTGAACAGAACTGTATTTTAAGAAAGTAATGCAGCCTTGCTTAAATTATATATGTTTATAACTATATCCTTCATGGACCATATAGAATATAATAGAAGGTAAAGTAACAAGAATGATGCTGTATTATTAACATAATCGCTATATAAAAATTGGATGTTTAGACTATGTATATATTTAAATATAATACTAAAAAAAATACCAATAAACATAATAATCATACATACTACAAATGAGGAATTTAGTCCAGAGAGTAGTTTTATTCCTTCATCATCTTTTAAATCATTTAGTAGATTAGAGCAATATATAGATAATAAAATGGCATATGCAGCTAATACGAGTGAGACAATGGTAGGGATAATTCCAATACATAAGTCTATGATTGTACTTAATGACTGATATGATGGGATATCACTAAAGTTTCCTATAATAATCATCGAAATAGAGAGAAGTATTGGTACTAAAGAATCTTTTAAAATATCTTTACTAGTATATACTTTAAAAATACTTCTCCATCCAAATTCATCTTTAGCATTCATGATTCTAGTTATTGATTATGCCCAAATATACTACATAATTCTGTGTATATCTTATTAAAATAATTTTTTTCTGTATCTTTAATTTCTATTCTCATAGGATAATCTTTTGTATCAATCTTGATCGGTTTTCCATTTTCTTTTTCTTGTACTCTAGCTATCATTGTACCGTTACTACGTGACATGTTGACTATTGCTTCGATTATTCCATCTTCTTCTTTTTTAAGAGGTTCTTCGTCTGTTCCTTCCATTTTGAATTTAACATTTCTTGGTCTTGCATCTTTTATTTTTTTGTCAAACTTTGCAATAAATCCTTCTGTAAAATCTTTATTTGAAAAAGTTATATCTGCATCAATTAAAAATATTTTATGTGCGTTTAAAACTCTTGTGATGATATCTCTACTTTTCTCTATATTAATATCAACAGCTCCATTACTAGCTGTTTCTGCAAAACTATGGGTAAGATATTTCATCACTTGATTTATACCGATTTTAGAGCTTATGCTGACTATTAATCGGTGCACTTTAGGGATAAAATATAGCTCTACCTCTTTTAGGTTAGCAACAATATCAGGATTAATGTCAATCTTTACCTGTGTTTTCGTTTTTTTATCATAAAAAGCATCTGGATTAAGAATATCATATGAAATTAATTTGATTAATAGCATTCTTGGGGTACCGTCATCCTCTAAATATTCGCTTTTAAGAAGCTGTTTTATACTGATATATCTATTACTATGTAATAATATGAGGGGATCTTTAGCATATAGTTGCTCAAATAATTTAACATATTTTTGTGGCGTTTGTTCGTATCTAGACTTGATGTTTATAACATACATTTTTCCGCCAATGATTCTTTTACTTTCTTTTGTCTGCTCCATAATATTGATTATTTATATGTGATTATTCAGTGTTTTTAGAGTTCTAAAGGTATGCTAAGAACTGCTGTTTTTGATAATGATGAGGTTTATTTTATTAATTTACAATGCAAATGAAACTAATGTGATTTTCTTCATTTAGTATTTATTTCTTTTTCTTTTCCAGTGACCGTTTACATAGGTTCCATCCTTTTTTGTATATCCATCTACCCACTTATCCGGTCTGTCAGTTTGGCTTGAATCAGACATTATGTTATAGTATAGTGCAATAAGAATCAAGCTTATAATAACTGTTGTTATTGGATAGTTAAACAGTACTATAAAGTAAGTGATTACAAATGCTATTTTGAGTACTATAGTATAATATGTCCTTTTCATAGCTTATCCGATATTTCTTTCATTCTTCAACATAGCCAGTTCACCCTTTAATTTTTGGTTTTCTTCCAAAAGCCGTTGGGTAAGCACTGTCTTCTCATTGATTTCATCCTGCAAATTGGCTATGGTATATACAATACTTTTCAATTTGTCCATTCCTGGTTCTGTTTCTTCTTTTTGAAGAAGCATGGAGCCTTTTCCTCTTAACAGCCATTCTGCGGATATTTCTTCATTTGAGAATAATATAGCATTGACTGTAGTCAAACTAAGTTCTCTCATTCCATTTAATTGGTTGGAGAATGTGTTGTCTTTTAATCCACATTTCATTGCAAATGCTCTTGTACTAAGTCCGTAGTATGCAATAATGTCTTTAATTCTTGTAATCATATGCAGTTTGTAAAAGTTAAATTCTCTCAAATGAGAGAATAATTTAAGTTTTAAATTTGCATATTCTCTCAAACGAGAATATATTTGCATCATCAATCAATCAATACTCCAAAAGTATAAAAAATGATTGATAAAACAAATGTGAAACTCAATAAATGTGACAGACATGAAAAGATTTGATTTATCCGAAATAATGAGAAATGCTCATAGAACCTATAAATATTCAGGCAAGAAGCAGGGAAAAACTTTTGGAGAGGTTCTGAAAGCTACTTGGAGACTTGCTAAACTTCAAGAAAATTTCTCACAGGAAGCCATGAAAGCAAGAACGGATAAATTCTTATCAGAAAGAAACGAGGTAATGAGTAAAGCGGCTAAAGCTACAAGGCATGAGGGGTACAATAATCTTAATATACCCGCTTCCGCTTACTACAACCCAAATAGTACTCATTACGGTGCACATTACGTCGGAGATTAATCAAATTATACAACAATGGATAAAAGAACCGAACTAGAAATACAGCGAGACAAATATGAAGCTGTGATTGAAGAACGAGACGCGTTGATCAACTCTTTGAGAGGTGAAAATGAAAAACTCAAACGAGATTTAGAATCAGAACGTGGATTTTATAGAGAGAAAGTTTCCCAATGTGATGATTTGAAGAAATTTATTGAATCGCAAAGAAACTTAATGGATATAGTTTTGAAGAACAACCAAAGTATTCTCTAACCCTCACTAAAGTCAAACCAAACCGCCGGTTATCCGGTACCCAGTCCGGTCTTTGAGCCTGCCCTTGAAGGGAGACTGGGAACAACAGAGAAGAGTTCTTTGACATATTGGTAAAATGGTGTTTTGGAAGCCGACACGTGCCGAAAGGGATTACTGACGTAGGCGGGCTTCTCAACGATATAATGCTGTGGTTAATGGTCAAGCCGTATCGTTGTAAAACTAAATCAGTTAGACGTTTGTCGGCAAATCGAGGTATTTGCTTTATGTATATAAAGGTGATGTAGCTCAGGCAGGTTAGAGCGCTGTGTGTGGTGGATGGTTGAGAGTTCGAGTCTCTCAAGAAATACTCTTAGCTTAACGGAAGAGCACCACAAGCAGAGGTCGGCGGTTCGAATCCGCCCATCGCTTCAATGTTTAATTAAAGAATATAGAGTTATGACAAGGTTTTTCCAGTTTGTAATAGTTGGGATAATATTAGGAGCGGTGCTTATGTTACTCGCTTCTATTGTTTCTTCGTGTTACTTTTTTATTACAACATTTACGTTGAGTGATTTTGAAGAAAGAACAGCTTCATTTGTTCTCGGTGCGGTAAGTGCTCTATTTACATACGGAATGCTCCGGATATTAATGAATGCCTTACAAGTATTTTCAGATAAGTTGGATGCAATAAAGAAGAGATATGAAAGCAATAATTGAAATGTAGGATACACTGTTTTCTATGGTCCTCAATTTTAATAACACATCCTAGATTGATAAGGATGCGTTTACCGTTTTCGGTAATCTCAATAAATTTGTTCATTTTCTTATTTTTTAAGTTGGTTCTACAAAAATAAGAAAATCCCCCGTTCCTTTTTTATTAGCGAATAATCTTGGAACGGGGGAAATTTATTAATCAATTAATATTAAGCGTATTATTATGAAGAATTACATAACTCTAATTGTGATGTTCATCATCGGTCTATTTGTTGGAAATAGAATATTTAATCATGTAAATGCGTGGATAGGTGTGGGTGTAATCTTGTTCACGATATTTTTTGTCACATATAAATTAATAAAAGCACTGAAAAATGAGAAGAAAGATTGATTGTCTGTTTTTGGCATTGATTGCCATTATTTTATTTGCATCGTGTGAAAGAGTTGCTCCTAATTATGCCGGTGTGCTCATGGAGAATTACGGTAAACAGGGGAAAGATGATTTTAAGGTAGTTTCGGGCAAAGTATCTACATGGGAATGGGGTACGGAGCTATTTCAAGTTCCTTTGTTTGACCAACGTGGAGAATTCGCAGAGCCAGTAACATTAAAGGCTGCTGACAATACGGAGTTTACAGCACGTCCGACTTATTCCTATAAGGTGATGAAGAATAGGGCTATTGATATTGTATTTGACAACAAGCATATTGATAAAGCCGATACTCCATCAGGAAAGGATGGCTTTATGCAATCGTTGGAAGATAATATCTTGGAACCTCGTATTTATGACCTTATTAAGGAGGAAAGCCGAAAACATAAGACTGATAGCCTGATGGCGGATGGTGGTTCGTTAGTTTTTGAAAAGAGACTGGAGCAAATAGTAGATAAAGAGTTTGATAAACGAGGATTACAATTACTTACTTTTTCTGCACAGTTGGAGTTTTCAAGAGCTGTTCGTGATAAGATTGATAGTCGCAATGAAGTAAATACCAATATATCTGTTCTCGATCAGAAAATTGAAGAGCAGAAGAAACAAAATGAATTGGAACGATTGAAAACGGAACAGGCTCTTATTACATCGAAAGGGTTGACTAAAGAAATCCTGTATAAGCAGTTTATTGATAAATGGGATGGAAAAACACCGCTCTATGGTATTGCTCCTGATTTTCTGAAAATAACTCAATAATGAAATTACCCAAGTTTATCCGTAAATACTTAATCCGAATGATTAAGATGCGAGTTGTTAAGAAAATACAACCCGATGGAGATTACCAAAAAGCAGTCTCTTTTGTAATTAACGCACCTTTGAAAGAGTGGCGCATCCGATTGTGGTGTGTCACCCATTTCAAAGATGAATGTGGGTCAGGCGATGAGTCTGATTGGGAACGGTTATTGGACTATCTTACTCATTGAGTAGCCACATTAATTAATCAACATATTTATGATTCAAGTAACAATTAAAAACGATAGGAATGAGAATTTGGAAGATGCCACATTCTCATTAAGTGTAGAGAATATGCCGATAAAATCAGCTAAAGTAGTAGCCGAAAAGCTTCCTGCTATGATACAGAAAGCTTTTCGGGATTATTCAGATTGTAAAGTCGGGTTTAATCGAGATAAAAAGAGAGATAATGAATGAATTTTTCTATGAGTGATTTGAGCTTGTTGCAATCATCATTGTAATAATGATCTAAAAAACCTGAATCAAATCGAGGTCGAGGTTCTGACATCATTTTTTTGTAAAATGGCATTTCTTGGTCAAAAGCATGTACAAGATTGATGAAATCATCTTGTACTTCTTTGAATTTGCATGAATATACATCATTTGTTCCTGGAGTACTATCTTTATAGCTTTTGGGCGCTATCTTGTTAGAATCAACCAATTCTTTAAATGTTGCTCGTATGCTTTCAAGGTTAGAAAGTATATCTTCTGCATGTTTTTTGTAAAATTCAGCTCTCATATTACTTAATTTTTGATTATACACCCCAAAGTTAAGTAAATCCTCCGAATAAAGCGTGATGCTGCCGATCGAATTGGTTCGGGGGAGCTTTTATTTTAAAATTAATCAGTATGGAAAAAGAAAAGAGTATTATGTGCATTCTCCGTGAAATGGAGATTGATGACAAAAAAGACTTTCCCATTTCCAAAAGGGCGTATCTTTTGAATCTGACTTCTTACAGGTTAAAGGAGAAGGAGCCTGATAAAAAATGGGGTATTAAGTCTGATAGGAACAGCGGTATTGTCACGGTCACGCGAGTTGAGTAAGTAATTAAAGCTTATGGAAACTATTAGAGGTGAAATGGCTGAAATATTGCTAGATAATATTCTCCGTCTGTTTTCTACAGAAACGTTTGGAAAAGATAAGTCTGCGTATTATGTGGGTGGGGAAAAGAAATTGATGAATCTTATAGAAACGGGTAAGATTGAAAGTGATAAGCCCACTAATGTCCAAAACGGCAAGTGGCATTGTAATGCTGCTCAAGTATTACTTCATTGCCGATGTGCGGGAAGGAAAGTTAAATCTAAAAAACGGAAGAAATGAAAAAGATTAAAGTGATACAGTATGCCATGATGTTCATTGCCTTATGGACAACACTGTATCTTGTAGATAGCATTGAAGTTAGCAAGAAAGAATTTATTGCTGCTTTTGTATTGGTGACTGTCGTATCAGTGAATTATATCTGTTTTCGATACTACGAAGATAGGAAACAAAATAAAGATAGCCTGTGAAGGTCTGCATTGCTTAATTTTAGTATTTGTCATGTTTATTTAGCCCGGTTCGCCGGGCATCTGCCGGGATAGCTCAGTTGGTTAGAGCGCATGTTTCTACATGAGGTCAGCGGTTCGAATCCGTTTCCCGGCTCAACTCAATCAGAGTTAAGTAACCCGTGAGGGGGAAAATTATGTTTGTATCAATAACAATTCAATCAATGTAGCCGGAAGCGTCTGGCTACGACCTGAAGGAATGGCGGAATTGGTAGACGCAAGTATGCAGATAGATTGAAGAAAGTCATACATAGGTAATCTGTCATCCCGGTTCGAGTCCGGGTTCCTTCACAGAGAATTTTTCTTTTTATGTTTAACTAATGTTGCCAGCGAAAAGGACGCTGTAGGGTTAAAGCCCCTGTTATTTGAGTTTTAATTGTTCTATACTATTCCGGTGTGCTTTGAACGGCTATCCGGAAGCAAGAAGCTCGTGAGAGTGCTATTTAATAGTTAATGTCGTGTTTTATTTTGTGTTTGTGTTCTAGGTGAATGGTTCGTGAGAATAGTTCACTTAAAACGGATGGCTGGTGTAATTGGCAGCATACGCAGATATGCGTGATGTGGGTTCGATCCCCACGCCATTCACCCTTCTGATCCTAATTAAATTATAGTAGTTCATGAGTTTTGTTTTGTGTTTGTGATTGGGGTGTATGGTCTGTGAAGATAGTGCACCTTTTTAATTAATCGGGCGGATATGTATATCGTTGGTTGAAACTGCGGTGATGTGCACCAATATTCCGTGAGACCGGTTCGACTCCGGTTCCGTCCACTAGCATTTACATTATGTATAAATCAGGGAGCCGTACACCCTTCAAGCGTAGCCGTTCCATAAGGTACATTGGATTATTCATTTTCTTATTTTTCTGCCTGTACAATACCGTACAGGCAGTTTTTAACTACCTGAAAATGGCGTTAAAATGGCGAAGTTTCTGTTTGCTAAACTTGTCAATAACGATTACCTTTACTGATGTAATAAACTAAAAGTCAAACCATTAATTCAGAATTATGAAAGAATTAGTAACCATTCAGCAAAAGCTGAAAGCCCCGAAAGGGCAATTTAATAAGTTCGGTAGTTACAAATACCGTAGTTGTGAGGATATTCTTGAGTCAGTGAAACCTATTCTGACTGAAACAAAGTGTTCGTTAACTCTCAGTGATGAGATGGTGCCAGTAGGCAATAGAATTTATGTAAAAGCAACTGCCACTTTAACCAACGAAAAAGGGGAAAAAGAAATAGTGACTGCTTTTGCGAGAGAAGAGGAAACAAAGAAGGGAATGGATGGCAGCCAAATTACCGGAGCCTCATCTTCTTATGCAAGAAAGTATGCTCTTAACGGTCTATTTTGCATTGATGATACAAAAGACAGTGATGCAACTAACACTCACGATAAAGAAGACGCACAACAGCCTGCAAAAACACCGGCTAGTATGAAGAATCCAGTTTATACTGGTGCCCAACTGAAAAAGGCTATTGCTGACATGCTTGCTGTCAAAAGCAGAGCTGAACTTGAAAAAGTATGGTATGCTAATCCGGCTATGCAAAATGATAAAGAGTTTGTAAATGCTTGTATGGAAATGGGCAAAATTTATCCTGCATCATGATAGAGTTGGTTAAATCGAGTGTGGTTTTCTCAGAAGAGAACCACACATATTTTCTTGGTGAAAAGCAACTGAAAGGTATTACCGGAATGATAAGCCGGCAACTATTTCCCAATAAGTATAGGGATATTCCAGAATACATATTGAAAAAAGCTGCTGAAAAAGGCAGTCGTATTCATGGACAATGCCAGTTTGCTGATGTTACAGGATTACCACCCGAGAGTATTGAAGCTATTAATTATATCAGGGAAAGAGTAAATGCCGGATATAAGGCTTTTGCCAATGAGTACACTGTTTCAGACAATGAATATTTTGCATCGAATATTGATTGTGTTTGGGAAAAGGACGAAAAAATCAGTCTTGGCGACATCAAGACTACTGCAAGCCTTGACCGTGAGTATTTGAGTTGGCAGCTATCAATCTATGCCTATTTGTTTGAACTTCAAAATCCACTAATTAAAGTTGATAAACTGTTTGGCATTTGGTTACGTGGAAATAAGTCGGAATTAGTCGAGATTGAGCGTAAGCCGGATGCAGAGGTTAAGAGATTACTGGAGTGTGAGATTAAAGGTGAACAGTTCTTACCTAATGCTCCTGTTCCAGCCGATGAGAAGCAGCTTATTCCTATGCAATTAGTAAATACTATTATTGATATAGAGGAACAGGCGAGTTATATCGCTGAAGTGCAGAAAGGTTATAAGGAACAGCTTAAAAGTGCCATGCGTGAGAACGGTGTTAAATCATGGGACGCCGGTCGGTTGCGTGTTAGCTATACTCCCTCTTCAACGGGTAAGAGTTTTGATGCAAAGAAGTTTCAGGAAGATCACCCGGAACTATATTCTCAATATTTAAAAACATCAACTAAAGCGGATAGTATTCGTGTAACTATAAGGGAGGAAGGAAAATGAGTGTTAATAAAGTAATTCTTATAGGGCGTGCCGGTAAAGACCCGGATGTGAGAACATTGGACGGTGGAGCGAAAGTAGCTTCTTTATCTTTTGCTACAACAGATAAGGCGTACACCTTACAAAATGGAACCCAGGTGCCGGAACGTACAGAATGGCATAATCTTATTTTTTGGAATAAGACTGCTGAAATAGTTGAGAAGTACGTCCATAAAGGAGATAAGTTGTATATAGAAGGTAAGTTACGCACTCGTAACTATGACGATAGCAAAGGAGTTAAACGTTACATAACTGAAGTCTTTGTTGATAGTATCGAGATGCTTACACCGAAAGTTCAACAACAGGCTGCTCCTGTACCACCACCGTTACCAACGCAACAGCCTACACAGAGACAGCAACAACAAGTACAGCAGCCTGCATATCAGCAACAGCCATATCAACAGGTATCACCGCCTGATGATTTACCATTCTAAATATGGCAGAAGCTATTCTAACAAAACAAAATGGGGTAGTCACAATGGATAAGTCGTTTGACTACCTCTGTTCCACGCTCAAGAATGGAACTTACACTGTAAGCATCAAGAGAAAGGTAGAACCACGTACCCTGTCGCAGAACGCGCTCATGTGGCTGTGGTTTGCCTGTATTGAGAGGGAGACAGGCACGGATAAGTTGGATGTACATGATTACTATTGCCGGAAGTTTCTTCCACGGCAAATATGTATGAATGGAAATATTGTTTCGGTTGTTGGAAGTACTTCTAAATTGAATACGATCCAAATGAAAACTTTCATGGATAAGGTTCAGGCTGATGCTGCCACCGAATTAGGAATCAATTTGCCATTGCCTGTTGACCAGTACTATAAAGATTTTATTAATGAATACCTGCATAGGTAAGTATTAACTCAAAGTTTAATTAAAATGGATTTGAATATTTCAAAAGCAAAATTGACCAAAAAGGGATGTCTTGAAGTGGTCTATGCAGACAAGGAAGGAAACGATATTGTTTTCAAGGGGATTAATCCTGTTCATCCGGATTTGAAGGATTCGCTAAACAAGCTCATACCCTACATTGTCGATATTACAGAACAGAAAGAATCCCAGTACATTAATTGGGAACGTCCAGAGTCATGTCTTGAAGATGAGTTCTTCAAAAAGTTCAATGTAACCGGCGTTAGCATTGGTGGTGATTCTTCTTTTGAGGTTTGTGTGTTGACAGGTAAGCGAACCCTTATGACGAGCAAAGTCCTTAATCTTTGTTCTCCTGGTATCGGTTTCGATCCGGACAATGAATCGTATGTGCATTGTGAGGAGTTTCGTGATGCGGTTTATAATTTCTTGTATGAAGCAGAGCTTTATGTTACAGAGAATAAATGTTCGGAGATTCAAAGGGAATTTGAATTTAAAGATGGTGAGGATCCGTTTGACAAGGTTGATGAAGCTGCTGATGCAATGAATGAAGATGGTGAAGATAACGGGATATGTTCAACAGTTGAACATCATGAATTAGTATTAGAACCTGCTTCATGAAACCAATTTATGTGACTAAGACGCCCAATCTGTACCGGATTCAGTTCGAGTATCACCCAAAGTTGGTCGAGGTCATAAAGATGATACCAAGTAAGCCACGCTATGACGGAACAGACCGGGCGTGGCTTGTTAGTATCAATGATACGCGTTATCCTATTGGACGTGATGCGAATTGGTATGTGAGAGCTTTTGCGCAATGGGCTGTTCAGATGCGTTATTGTTCTACTGTCAAGGAACGTGAGGTAACTGAAGATATTAATTATGATATTCCTCCGATGAAACCTTTTGTCGGTGAACACTATATGTTACTTCAACCTTACGAGTATCAACTTGAAGGAGTACAGTATGCAATAGAGCACAAACGCTGTTTTTTCGGTGACCAGCCCGGATTAGGTAAAACATTGCAAGCCATATGTGCAGTTGTTAAAGCACATAAGGAAGCGCCCATTTATGGTGAGTCTTTTCCAGTACTTGTAATTTGCCCTGCTGCGTTGAAAGTAAACTGGCAGCGTGAGTTTAAGAAGTTCGCAGGTATGAATTCGATTATCCTTGATGACAGAAACCGACAGTCCTGGCAATCATTTTATGAGTGTAAAAAGTCTGATGGCAACCCACTTTGTGAGGTGTTCATTACTAATTATGAATCGCTTAATAAATTTTTTGTAAAAGCTGTAAATAAGGAATCCAAGCTTACAATGAAAAGTATTGCTTTCGATCAGCGTGTCTCTCTGTTTAGGTCTGTTATCATTGACGAATCTCATAAATGCAAATCAAGTAAAACTCAACAGAGCAAATATGTTGAAGGTATCTGCAAAGGTAAACGTTATATATTCGCATTGACCGGTACTCCTGTTGTTAACAATAATACAGACTTGCTACAACAGCTAAAAATATTAGGTCGATTAGAGGACTTTGGAGGTTATAGCCGGTATGTTGAAAGATATTGTGATGGTCCCAAACAGGCATCCAACGTTAAAGAGCTGAATTGGCGACTATGGAATACTTGCTTCTTTCGTCGTGAGAAGTCAAAGGTGCTTACACAACTTCCGGACAAGACTCGTCAATACTTGACAGTTGATATCACTACCACCAAAGAGTATAAGGCTGCCGAGGCTGATATGGTAAAATACTTGAAGAAGTACAAGAACGCTTCGGATGAACAAGTGCAGAAATCAATGAATGGTGCCGTTATGGTGCAGATGCAGCTTTTAAAGCAGATATCTGCCAGAGGTAAAATCAAGGCTGTTTGTGAATTTGTCCATGATGTTATCGACGGTGGTGAGAAGCTGATACTTTTCGGTTACTTGAAAGAAGTTGTAGCAGAACTGAAAAAGGAATTTCCTAAAGCTGTTACTGTAACGGGTTCCGATAGTGTCAACCAAAAGCAATATGCCGTTGACTCTTTCCAAAATAATCCGGATTGTAAACTGATTATTCTGAATTTCAAATCGGGCGGTACCGGGCTTACTTTGACTGCTGCCAGTCGTGTTGCTTTTATAGAGTTCCCTTGGACTTTCAGTGATTGCGAACAGGCAGAAGATAGAGCACACCGTAACGGTCAAAAGAACAACGTTAACTGCTATTACTTCTTAGGTAAGGATACTATTGACAAGTATATGTATGATGTGATTCAAACAAAGAAGAACATTGCTAACGGTGTAACCGGAACGGATGACCAAGTAGAAGAGAATATGGTGAATCTTGCAATGGACTTGTTTAGGGATAAATTATGAAGCCATTTAGATTAGTTATAATTGGGCAGAGAACTCATATTCAGGAATACAAGAAAGAAATGTTGTTCGGTCCTGAATGGGAAACCATAATATCCTTTGTCGGTTGCAGGAACAGGTGTAAACAAATCGTTGACCTTCTAAATGAATGTGCTACGATTTCAAAAAACAAGCAGAAAAATGACTGAAGAAGATATTCGTAAATTGGAGGTGAAATATTCTGAAACCAAGATACAACACATTTGTGTAACTTGGTTCAGAGAAACGTTTCCCAATGTCGGCCCTCTACTCTTTGCTATACCAAACGGCGGCGTCAGGACAAAGAAAAGCGGTGCTATGCGTAAATATGAAGGTGCCATCGCTGGTGTTGCTGACTTGATTCTGCTTTTTCCTCGCGGTGGTAAGAGCAGTCTTTGCATAGAGATGAAAACTCCACATGTAAAAGGTAAACGTGCCGGAACGCAGTCTGATGAGCAAAAAGAATGGCAGGCATTAGTTGAGAAATATGGCAGTGTATATGTCGTTTGTCATGGGTTGATTGAGTTCATTAATAGCGTTTGCTATTATCTGAAAGCTGACCCTCAACCTTATATAAACAATGTCTTACGGAATTATTATAAATTGATATGACTTATATTGAACTTATCAATAGGTTTTGGGAACTTGACGAAAGCTGGCAATTTTCCTGCTGTGAAACGAGGCTTTATTTTTACTTGCTAAAAATTGCGAATCGTTTAGGCTGGGAGGATAACTGGACACGTAGTGATACAAAGGTGTCATCTGACGTGGGAGTGTCTGTAAAAGTATTCAAGTCCGCCCGAAATAGATTAGTTCAAGCAGGTCTTATTGAATGTAAACAAGGCAATGGAAGAGGCAATAAATCAACGTATTCTATAAAAGGTGTACAAAAAGGTATGCAAAATATACCACCTTTACGGCATCCTTTAGGGACACCTTTAGGGTACCCTTTAGGGACACCTTTTCAAGAAAGCTCCCCCATACCCCCTAAAGAAGAATATAAGACAGAGACAAAGAAAGAACCCCCTAAAGGGGGTAAGAAAGAAAGTAGCTCTGGCGAGCTTTTCCCACTCTCTAAACCGGAGAAACCTAAAAGAGTCGCAAAAGAATTTATAGCTCCTACGCTTGATGAGGTTATTCAACACTTCATCAAGCAAAATGCTCCGGAACGGTTAGATGACTGGCAAGAGCAAGCAGAAATATTCTTCAATCACTTTGACTCGATAGGGTGGAAGAATGCCAATGGAGTGAAAATAGAGCGGTGGGATTCCAAAGCAAACCTTTGGATACTGGATCGTATTCGTGAAAATCGAAAAAATGAATTAGACCATGACGGAAGAGGAAAAGAATTTATCAAGCAAACTTCAAAATTTGATGGAGAAGGAAGCCGGCAAGCGCAAGCTGACGCTCCAACAGATAGAGAATCTGATACAAAGGCACAAAGAAAGTATTCAGAACGTTTCTGAATATGACTTAACTGATACGCAAGAGTATTACAGTCATTGGAATTTAATTTCTAACCTTGGTACGGATTATACGGAACGGGAGTTTAGAAAATTTGATGTTGATGATAACAACTCTAAACTAATTCAGTTTCTTCTGTACTACTTCAACGGATGTCGGTATGCTCAAAATGTGTTTCCGGAAGAGAATTACAAGGTTCATAAGAATCTTTTGCTTGTTGGTGAACCTGGTACCGGAAAAACAATGTTGATGCAGATTTTTGCAGATTATTTGAAACTCACTTGTAACCCCAATGCTTTTGAAAACTTGTCTGTTACTCAAATGATGAATTATTATAAAATTCACGGGCATATTGACTTGTACACTTACAATGAGAATCAATCCAAAGGATTTAAACCAAATCCCTTTAATATCTGCTTGAATGATATCGGTCTGGAAACGGAAAATCAAAAATCGTATGGTACCAGTCTCGATTCAGTTATTGATGAATTTCTTTATGCCCGGTATGAGATTTTTCAGCAATATGGCAAGAAGTATCATATAACATCGAATCTTGGCATAGCCGAATTTAAGAAACGTTTTGGCCCAAGATTAGTGGATCGTTTTAAAACGTTTAATGTTCTCCCCCTGTGTGGCGAGAGTCGTAGAATATAGCTACTATGAAAGTTACAATTTACTGGGTTACTAAAGATTCGGATAAAATTGCTCGTATCAGAGAGCGTTTCGGTATTGGAACGTATCGAAGTGTGAACGGTGAAACGCCTGCTGAAATACGAGAAGAAGATATGGAACTTCTTCGGGAAACTGAAAGAAGAGGATTTATTCAAATACGTAATAAGCCCACATGAAAATGGCGTTAAAATGGCGAAGTTTCTGTTTGCATAACTTGTCATTTTACGATAACTTTACTGATGTAATGAATTAAAAGTCAAACCAATATAATTAAATTATGGAAGTACAAAACATTAGAATTGACCTTATTAGTCCTTCTCCTTTGAATCCGAGAAAGACTTTTGATGAAGCAGCTCTTGAAGAGCTCGCAAGCAACATTGAAAAGCAAGGCTTATTGCAGCCTATCACCGTCAGGGTAGCCAAATCCGAAGATTTTACTGACTTAGAGACTGGCGGTGTTACGACAATTCCCTGTTCGTATGAAATTGTTTGCGGTGAGCGTCGTTTTCGGGCTGTGTCACTTTTGAAAGCAAAGGAAGATGAAGCGAATGTTGCAAAAATCAAAGCCCATCGAAAAAAGTCGGAGAAATTTCAGACAATATCCTGCATTGTCAGAGAAATGACAGACGATGAGGCTTTTGAAGCGATGATTACCGAGAATCTTCAAAGAAAAGATGTTGATCCCATCGAAGAAGCTTTTGCCTTTGCGCAGTTGGCTGAGAAAGGACGGACTTTGGAAGATATTGCTCTTAAATTTGGAAAGTCTACTCGTTTTGTCTTTGACCGTATAAAGCTAAACGGTCTTATCCCGGAACTGAAAGAACGTGTAAGAAATGGAGACATACCATTATCCGGTGCTATGATTCTTTCAAAACTTGACGAAGAAACTCAAAAGGAGTTCAATGAGGAAGAAGATGAACAATGCACGACATCTATGATACGTGACTATGTTAGTAATTCCTTTTTAGAACTGGATAAAGCGGATTGGATTAAAGAAGACGCAGACAATTGGGAAAATGGCGAATTTAAGCAGTGCTCTCAATGTGAATCTAATACCTGTAATCATGGTTGTTTGTTCTATGAGATGAATAATAAGAATGCTCGCTGTATCAATGCTGCCTGTTTTTATAGAAAGCGGATTGCATATGTAATCCGAAAGATTCTGCTTGAGAGTGAGAATCTTGTTAAAGTAGGTGAACCTTTTTCATTCGGAAAAACTGTTATTGTAGCAAAAGCAGAATATTATTGGAGTGATGAAAGAAAAGCACAATATGAAAGTGCTTTAGAAGCCGTAAAGCAACTTGGATTTGAAGTAGTTAATCCAGATGAGGTGTTTAGGAGTTTATGTTATTATAGTGCTGATGATGAACGGACACTAAAAATGCTTGATGAAGGTGAAATTTATCGCTGTATCTCATTCTTTGGTAATTATAATCCAGAATTTAATGTAAAATTCTATTACACAAAGAAAGAACTGGTTTCTAGTACTGCCGCTGTTGCCGATCTAAAAGAGATAGAAAGGGAAAAAATAAACGCCCAATTAAAAAGAGCGAAGGATATAGTCAAGGAGAAGTCTGCTGAAGAAATGCGTAAGTGGGCGCAAGAGAAAACATATTATCAGAGAACAAAAGAATTCTCTGAAAATGAACAACTTGTTTTTGATGTGCTGGTTCTTAGCGGTTGTAGCAGTACTTATCTTGAAAAACTGAATTTGAAAAAATGGAATGGTGAGAGTGATTTTGTAAATTATGTCAAAAACAACCAAGCTGACCGACACCAATGGTATAGAGCCTTTATTGCTGAATGCTTATCATCGAATAATGTGAATTTCTACTCCTATTTGCAAAAGTGTCAGAAAATCCTTTTTGCAGAACAATATCCGGATGATTTCAAAGCGCTCTCTAAGAAACTTGCGGATTCATATGATAAGAAAGAAAAGAAGCTCAAAGAAAGACTGAAAGAGCTAAATAACGATAACACAGAGGAAGCCTAGTGGTTTCCTCTCTTTATTGACGCACTTATGAAAACGTGGACTGGCGAACAACTTGCTATACTTGACAGTGAGTACCCGACTGCTGATTTAAAAGAACTTGCTAGGCGTCTTGATAAAACACTTAGTGCTGTTAAAACAAAGGCCTTGATTCGAAAACTTAGGCGCTCTCCGAGAATCTCGTTTTGGAATAGTGAGAGACTTGATAAATTGAAAAAGTTGTATCCCAATCATACTAATGAGGAAATAGCACAGATATTAGGTACCACTTATTCTGCTGTAAATGGAGTTGCATTTAAATTACGGCTCTTTAAATCTAAAGAATTTAAATTTCAATGCGCTTCTAAAAGCTTCTTTCCCAAAGGCCACCAACCGATGAACAAGGGACGTAAGCAAACGGAATATATGTCAGAGGAACAATTAGCAAAAACGAAAGCTACCCGATTTAAGAAAGGACATGTCCCCAAAAATCATAAACCAGTCGGTTATGAACGCATAACTCGTGACGGTTACATTGAAGTGAAAACTGCCGAACCGAATGTCTTTGAACTTAAACATCGGCTTGTATGGATTGAGCATAATGGAGAAATCCCCCCTGGTTATAATATTCAGTTTAAAGATGGCAACAGGCAAAACGTTTCCATTGAGAACCTTTACATGATTAGTCGTTCTGAACAATTAAAAAAAGAGAATTCTTTGTATGCCCGATATCCGGAAGATGTTCAGTACCTAATCAAACTAAAAGGAGCTTTGAATAGACAAATTAATAAAGCAACAAAAAAGAATGAATCATGACTGATGGAGCAATAGATAGATTGAAAGAAATGGTTAATAAACCATTCCTTTATCAGAATGAAGAAGTTGTAATTCTCAATTACTGTGACGGTACCGGTGATGATGGTACCGAAGTTGAGATATACTTGAATAATGGCAAAGTATTGGTATTTAGTATGTTTGATTTGGCTTCCAAATTGAATCGTTTTCGGCCAATAACAAACACAGTTGTCGTGTTGGCTAATGAACGGTTGAATAAGGTGTCTACAGTGAACCCTACCATTTTACAAGATTTGAGAAATTTGGTTCTTCAACAAATAAAGGATGTGAAAGAAGATCCTAGTAAAGTGAGCCAAGCAAAACAAGTTTTCCAAGGGGTTAATACCGTAATCAATCTTGCTAAGACAGAATTAGAGTACAGGAAATATTTAGATACAACAGACCCCTCAAAATAAATAATTAGTATGCTGATAGATAAAGAATATGTTCATTGGTTTCGCATCAGAGACCAACCTAATAGAATCGTGTGAGATTATTCATAGTCTAACAATTTAACCCGATCGATATGATAACATTGAATAGGTTTGCCCAGAGATGCTTGAATATCATGAGGAAGCGCTTTAAGATGAATGAGCATAGCTCAAGAAAAGCGTTTAGCATAAGAATTGAAGCCGTTTGGAGAAAATTCGATATTGCTTCTAAATATAGGAGTGATAATCTTCCTAAATATTCGGAAGATGAAGAATTGGCAGCCGAGATGATAATTTACCTTGTTGCCTATTTAAAAAGATTTGGTTGTGAGGACATTGAACAGCTTATCAAAGATAAGATAGAGTTCGATGATAGAAAAAATGATTAGGTGTTGTTACTGACTGTTTGTGTTGTTGATTTTGTGTTGTTGATTTTAATATAGTTAGTTATGACAGAGATTATTCAAGTCTGCCTACTTGATTTTAATAAGGGGCAGCTCACGGGATTGCCGAAAAATCCACGTTTTTTTCGTGATTACCGCTTTGAAGCGATGAAGAAAAGCATTCAGGATTCGCCAGAGATGCTTGAGCTTCGAGAACTTATAGTTTTTCCCTACAATGATGGCAGATATATTGTTGTTTGTGGTAATTTACGTTTGCGAGCTTGCAAGGAGTTAGGTTATAAAGAACTGCCTTGTAAAATTCTGGCACCTGATACCCCCGTTAAGAAGTTGAGGGAATATGCCACTAAAGATAATGTCAATTTTGGTGAGAATGATTTGGACGTTATGGAAAACGAGTGGAATAAGGCGGAACTCCAAGATTGGGGCATCGAATTTGCCCCGGAGAAGAAAGAGGATGAATTTAAAGAGCGCTTCGATGCCATCACGGATGATACAGCCATTTATCCTCTCATTCCAAAGTATGACGAAAAACATGAGTTGTTTATCATCACCTCAAGTAATGAGGTAGATAGCAACTGGCTTCGTGAAAGGCTGGACATGCAGCACATGAAGTCGTACAAAACCGGGAAAATAAGTAAATCCAATGTAATTGATATAAAAGACGTTCGCCATGCCCTGCAAGATAGTAATACCAAGTCATAAACGCCATGACCGGGTGTTCGCTAAAAAGTTGGTGAACGATCCTATCATTTGCGTTGCTGAAAGTCAAGCTGACTTATATCAACAATTTAACCCGGAATGTGAAATTGTTACTCATCCTGACGACGTTATGGGCCTCATCCCGAAACGTAACTGGATGGCAAAGCATTTTGGAGAACTTTTCATGCTTGATGATGATGTCCATGCCTGCAAACCTATTTATGTGGAAAAAGGAGAACCTAGCCGGATAAAGGATAAAGATAAGATAACCAATATCATTCAGTCATTATTTGAGATGGCCAGTATGATGGATGTACATCTGTTTGGCTTCACCGCTCGGATATCGCCGGTAATGTATGATGAATCCGCTTTTCTTTCTCTTTCGAAAATGATAACCGGTTGCAGTTATGGAGTAATCTATAACAAAAACACTTGGTGGAATGAGGAAATACGTTTGAAGGAAGATTTTTGGATTTCTTGTTACATGAAGTACAAAGAACGTAAGGTTTTAACCGATTTGCGGTATAATTTTGAGCAAAAGAACACTTTTGTAAACGCTGGTGGGCTTGCTTCTATAAGGAATCAGGAAGAGGAACGTAAATCTATCCTCTTTATCAAAAAGAATTTTGGTGATAGTATTTTGCTAAAGAGTGCAACCACTAATGGGAAAGACAAAACAAAGCAGCTCGTTCAATATAATATATCATGCAAATTCAAATTCTAATAGTCTGTAAAAAAGGCGTTTAAATGGCGTCCATTCTGTTTGTCATATTCGCCTTTTTTAGCTAATTTTACAGATGTAATAAACTAAAAGTCAAACCATTAAATTAGAATTATGATTATAAGAACAGTTTGCGGATATGATTTCTTTGAGGTGAGTTCTGCAATGCAGAAAGCCATTAGGCGAGCCGACACCGGGGTAGCCGGCTTTTTTGCATTGGAACTTTGGGCGAGTGGGTACCGCGATTATGTGTGGAAGCGTCTGTTTACCATTAGTGCTGAAGATTGCTATGGAATCATTACTAAAGAGATAGAAGCATTGTGGCAGGGGCATGAGCTGGTAAACAAGACTGCTACTGAACCCAAAGGGAGGATATTTGTCAGTAAAGCTGTTATTCTCCTTTGTGAATGTAGAAAGAATCGTGATGCGGATCATTTGCAAAACTTCATCTATGATAGAAAGGATATTGATATAGAAAAGTGGATAAATGATGTCAGGCGTTACCCTATTCCTATTCCAGATTACACTTTCGATGTACATACACGAAAGGGTAAAAAACATGGGAGAACCAAAGAAGAATTCTTTCAGGAAGAATACAAGGCGTTACAACCTCGTGCTCCTGGTTTATTCGATGATTTGGTTCAACCCAGTCAACCAAAGTTATTTAATGATGAAACCACGGCTAAGTAGCTGTGGTTTCATCATTTTTCATATAAGTCAAACCAATTTAATTAAAAAAATGAACACGTATTACAAATTTGCGCCAAATGTATTTTTGGCAAAGTGTGATGAGAAGCACGAAAAAGGTGAAACTATTGAAGTTACCACCAAGTATGGAAAAGAAAATGAATGTATTGTTTTCAACCTCATTTACGAACGTGATGGATTCTATTACTACTCAATCGTACGGGCTGATGGCTTTAATGTGCAAGAGTGGGCCAAACAAAGAGCTGAACGTCGTCATGAATGGGCTACATCTGCTGTACAGAAAAGCTGTGAATATTACAACAAGTCCAATAAAGATAAGGATTTTCTTTCTCTAGGTGAGCCTATCAAAGTGGGACATCATAGCGAGAAGCGACACAGAAAAGCGATAGATGATGCGTGGAACAATATGGGGAAAAGCGTTGAGTTTAGCGATAAGGCTGCCGAACATGAAAGAGTTGCGAAGTATTGGGAAAAAAGGGCTAATACGATAAACTTGTCCATGCCGGAAAGTATAGATTTCTACGAACATAAGTTGGAACAAGCAAAAGAATATCACGAAGGATTGAAGTCCGGTAAGTACCGACGCGAGCATACATACGCTATGGCTTATGCCAATAAAGCAGTAAAAGAGGCTAAAAAAAATTATGACCTTGCAGTAAAGCTGTGGGGCGATGTTTAATAATTTGTAGTATCTCAAATAATTTACTATGAGAGAATTATCAAAAGAAACCTCATTACAAAGGGTAATGAGGGCTTCAGGTCGTGTACCTGTACAATGCTCATGCAGTGTTTGTAAACAACAATGTCATACGCCATGTTTAGGTACTCCTGATGATATTGAACGAATTATTGATGCAGGTTATGCCGACAGGTTAGCGCTGACGAACTGGGCTGCTGGTATATTCTTAGGGGTTATTAATATTGCTATTCCGATGATTCAGCCCGTTGCTGGTAAGGAGTATTGTGCTTTTTTCGAGAATGGACTGTGTATCTTACATGATAAGGGTTTGAAGCCCACTGAAGGACGTTTGTCTCATCACACAGTCAGGAAGGATAACTTCAATCCTGCTATGAGTATTGCTTGGAACGTTGCAAAAGAATGGCTGATGCCGGAGAATGAGGATGTACTTTCTCGTGTAGTAAATAAATTCTTGAATGCGAGGAAGCCATGAATGTGTGTCAATCAATACCTCGTAGAGATTGTAAAGTGTTTGCTAAATGTGGAGCAAAATCCTTATCACATTGCCGGCGGCACCGCGAAACTGATGAGAAGTGTAAAAGTTGTACTCTAATTCATCGTAAGCCGCGTAATCGGATTATAGATGATTCAGGACGTGAAATGAAAAGATGTACCCATTGCGGAAATTACTTCTACTTGAACCGGTTCTACAATCGTATAGTGGTGAGAAAAGGTAAGGAATATCATTTGTTGACTTCCTGGTGCCGTATGTGTATGTCACAGATTAATAATCAGAGGGCAAAGAAGAAAAAGTGACTTGTCTATTAAATTTTTTGTATGAAATATTATGCTTCAGTCAGCTTTGGAAAGGATTCCTTGGCAATGCTTTTCATGCTAATAGATAAAGGATATCAGTTGGATGAAGTCGTTTTCTATGATACAGGTATGGAATTTCAGGCAATCTATAACACTCGTGATGCTGTTCTTCCAATTCTTAAAAAACTTGGCATTAAATATACAGAACTGCATCCGGAGCAACCTTTTCTTTGGACAATGTTTGAAAGGCCGGTTAAGAAAAGAGGGACCAATATTATCCATAAAAAAGGATATAGTTGGTGTGGGGGAACATGCCGATGGGGAACGAGTGAAAAACTTCGTGCGTTGAAAGCTCACACAAAAGATGGAATTGATTATGTCGGTATTGCTGCCGATGAGATGCATCGCTTTGAAAAAGAAAATCGGGCTAATCGGGTTTTACCACTTCGTGACTGGGGGGTTACAGAAGCAGATGCACTCCAGTACTGTTATACAAAAGGCTTTGTTTGGTGTGAGGATGGAGTAAGGCTATATGAACTACTTGATCGTGTGAGTTGCTGGTGTTGTGGAAATAAGAATTTGAAGGAGTTGAAGAATATGTATTTGTACCTTCCATGGTATTGGAAAAAGCTGAAAGAACTTCAGTTAAATACCGATAGGCCCTATCGTCGTAATAGTGGAGAAACCATTTTTGATTTAGAGGAAAGATTTAGACGTGAATTGTTGAAGAAAAAAACTGATTAAAATGGCGTTAAAATGGCGAAGTTTCTGTTTGCTAAACTTGTCAATAACGATTACCTTTATAGACGTAAAGCATTAAAAGTCAATCAATATGAAGAGGAATGAAAAAATAGAAAAATTAGAAAGACTGGGTATTTTCAATCAATGGAAATATAATACAGAAAGAGCAAATGAGACATTTAATATTGAGTGTCCTGACTTCTCAATGACAAATGAAGAACGGATGAACAATTTGTTAGATGTTGATTGCTGTTTTCATCGGTTTCTAGCTATTTCATTCCCTTTTTATAATACTCCTGAAGGTGCTGTTTTTTGGGAGAATATTGCAAAAAAATAATCGAACTTAATTGAATTGAAATTATGAGTAAAAAAGATTTAATAGAGCAGAACATCACAAGAGTTCAAGAATATGTGAGGGAACTTATTGAAGATGCAAAGTGGAATAATGGTGTTTCGGAAACTCTTGAATCTACTTCAATAATTGTAGGTAATAGTGATGATATCTATGATTTTGCAATTTTATTTGCTTCTAATAGTGAATGTGTTTATTGTGAATTCATAAATGGTAAAATAGAGTACATTGATTGTGAACTAGATTGTGAAATATGCCAATTTGAAGGAAGACTAATTTTTCAATATATAAACGGAAGTTTTCATAATCCTACTGGTCAAATTATCGAACTATCAAAATTGCTGATGAGAGGCGAATTAAAAGACACAAAAAGTATCTTTTGTTCTATGGTACTTCGATTAATGGATACTGAAGAATACAGTAACAATTATTGCAAATCTTTGGATTTAGTTCTGAGGCTGTTTCCTGAAATAGATGGAGAATTATTAGAAAAGGAATTGGATAGATATATTTAAGCATTACAAGGATGAGTAAAATGAAATTAAATGAATTAAGAGACAAAGCATATAGAACTGCCTGCGGGCACGGGTTTCACGATCAGGAATTGAGTAATGAACATTTTCTTTGTCTTGTAATATCTGAACTTATGGAAGCTGTGGAAGCAGATAGAAGGGGAAAGCGTGCTAATGTTGATTGGTTCGAGAAGAAAATCTCAACCAGTCGTATTTGTCAAGGGTTAGACCCTGACATTCCCAAAGAGCGCGGTTACGAAGTCGCATATAACGAAACCATTAAAGGTTCAATCGAAGAAGAGTTAGCCGATGCTGTAATCCGCTTGCTTGACCTGGCAGGGCTTCGAGGAATAAGCCTTGAACTTGCCAACGGAGATATTGAGGACTGTATTGAAGATATGGCAGAAGCCTGTAAAGACGAAACTTTCACCGAATCAATCTATTCCATCTCTACACTTCCTGTTAGGTATGACGGAATATTTGATTTTCCTACAGCCGTGAATGATATGATACTATCAATCTTCGGGCTTGCCAAGCACTTAGAAATAAACCTGCTTTGGCACATCGAACAGAAAATGAAATATAATGAACTCCGTGAAAAAATGCATGGGAAAAAGTATTAACTCTCAAATCAGAAAAAATGGATGATAAACGAAAACAGATATTAGTAGATTATATATCATACTTGTATACAACAGGTAAAAGCTACGATTTTATAGGGAAATATATCAAGTATGTTAATGATTTCCTTGAAGATGCTATCTGTATAAACCGTCGCGGATATCTTGCATACAAGCAGAAAAATGTGGAAATAATGGTTCGCCATCCACTTATGTGTAATGCTATACTTGATTTGTTATCATTTTTAGGTATTGGCTATAAACGTAAAGAGAAAGTTGTAAAACCGTTAGAAAAGTTAAGTGCCATTTCTGAAAAAAATAAGGCCTTAATCAGTGAGTTTATAGTTCATCTGACAGATAGTAATGATTATTCTCCTCATACAGTTGACATCTATTATACTTCTCTAAAGAAGTATTTTGAGTACGCAAATGAAGTAAACATGGATAATTGTAAGAGGTTCGTAAAAATGCTTGAAGAGAACTCTTTTTCACCTCAAACAATTCGTCTACGAATTACTGCATTAGAGAAGTTCTCAAAATGGATAAAGAAACCTATCGAATTAAAGAGACCTAAAATGAAACGGAAATTAGATGTCTCTAATGTCCCTACAGAAGATGAGTATAACAGATTACTGGAATATCTTAAAACCAAATCAAATAAAGACTATTACTTTTTTATTAAGGTTTTAGGTACTACTGGTGCACGCCTTTCTGAATTTTTGCAATTTACCTGGGAGGATATAGTCGCCGGTGAAGTGACTTTGAAAGGTAAAGGAAATAAGTACAGGCGTTTTTTCTTTCAAAAACAGTTACAACGAGAGGTGAAGATTTATGTGGCGGAGAATAATAAGACTGGGTTGTTTGCGGTAGGTAGATATGGTCCAATTACTCAACGTGGGCTAGCACAGTCTATGAAGGTGTGGGGGAGCCATTGTGGCATTGATTCTAAAAAAATGCACCCGCATGCCTTCCGGCACTTCTTTGCTAAAATGTTCCTGAAGAAAACCAAAGATGTAATTCAATTAGCAGACCTTCTTGGTCATGGTAGTGTAGATACAACAAGAATTTATTTACAAAAAAGTTATGATGAACAACAAAGAGACTTTAATAAAAACGTTACGTGGTAGTGTAGCCCAGCTCAATGAATTGTCGGATATGACTGAAGGCATAGATGTTTATGACGCTGCCGGATATGTTGATACTGAATTTCTTATGGAAGCGCTTTCCTGTGTTAATACTTTTATGGATGCGAGTAATATGGTTATTACGAAAATATCCTCACTGTTAGCGCCGGACGCTCCGGTTGATGAAAGGAAGAAACAGGCTGACGAAGGTAAAAAATGGAATGTGGAAGAAATACTGAAGCATTGTACTCTTGAGGATAGTGTTCTTAAACTTCCGAAAGTACAATTCAATAAGAAATCCTATGCTGAAGCAAAGAAATGGATAGAAGAAGCTGGCGGCTCATGGCAGGGAGGTAAGATACAGGGATTCACATTTCCTTTTAATCCGGAACGTGTGTTCTCCATCTTGAAAGAAGGTAAGCGATGCGATTTGCAAAAAGATTTTCAGTTCTTTGAAACACCTGCTGATATTGCAGACTGGCTGATAATGCTTGCCGGTGGAATTCACGAAACAGATACCGTACTTGAACCAAGTGCCGGACGCGGTGCTCTGATAAAAGCGATTCATCGGTCGTGCCCGTCAGTAACAGTTGAATGCTATGAATTGATGCCGGAAAACAGGGAGTTCCTTCATACACTTGATAACGTAATATTGCTTGATGAAGATTTTACGAGAGACAGTGTAGGGCATTACACTAAGATTATTGCTAATCCTCCATTTTCCGGTAATCAGGATATTGACCATGTAAGACTTATGTATGAACGCTTGGAAGAAGGTGGAATTCTTGCAGCTATTACCAGTCAGCATTGGAAATTCGCGTCTGAAAAGAAATGTGTTGACTTCCGGGAATGGTTGGAAGAAGTTCATGGAGAAGTTTTTGAAATCGGAGCCGGTGAATTCAAGGAAAGTGGAACAACTGTTAGTACTATGGCAGTTGTAATAAAAAAGTAATTCAAAACAAGAACAGATATGAATTTTAAATCATTGGTAGCTCAATTAGCAAATCGCATCAATCAGCCGCATGTGATTGAAATATATATGCGTAAAGTTTTTGCATCTGGTGTTGAGTGGCAGAAAAAGCAATCTCCATGGATAAGAGTAGAAGAACGATTACCAGATGAAGAGCAGCGTGTTTTAGTCGGATTTTTATATTACTATAAATACGATGATAGAGAAGCTGAATCACGTAAGCATATAGATGTATTCACGTATGAAAATGGTATATGGACTACTGATAGTGATATATCATATTTAGGAAAAAGTGTCGAAAAGGATGATATTAAGGTTATATGTTGGATGCCTATTCTGTCTTTCGATGAAATATTGGAAGCCAACAGAGATGTACTAGAACGGATTAAAAAGAAAGGAGACTGATGATGACAGCAAAAGAATTAAGTAAGTTAATCACTACTGGCAGAAAACTGAAAAAGTTTATTAAAGAAACTCTCCCTAAAATCAGAGAAGAGTTTCAAAGCCATAGCAATAGTGGAATAGATAAGCATACAGATGGATTTGGCAGAAGGGAGAGTATTCAGAGTATGAATATAAGTAATCTTTGTTATTCTTCTTTTTCTGGCAGTTATGGAAGTGGAGACACATATTCGGATATAGCAAATATGGATACTGATTTGATGCAGGAATACTTTATCAAATATCTGAATAGGCATAAGGATGAAATAATGGAGGGAGTAGCAGATTTAATGATAAATGATGCAAAATCAGGTCAAGAAGATGCTATTAAGGAAATAGACGAGTATAAAAAATCACTGCTAAAACTATTGGAGGAATAAAGAATAGAAATGAAAGCAATAACAATAAAACAACCGTGGGCTTCTTTGATAGTCCACGGTATTAAAAACATTGAGAACCGTACTTGGTCGTGTCCTAAGAAATACTTAGGACAGAGGGTACTGATTCATTCAAGCGGTAAACCTTTGAATTACGATAATTTCTATGATTCAATACTTACCAATGAGCAGTTATTGGCATTACCGGAAAACAAAGAGTGGAAAGATTTTAGTTTTTGTACAGGCTCCATTATCGGTAGCATTGAGATAGTGGATTGTGTACAGAATCATTCTTCCATCTGGGCTGAAAAAGAAGTTTATAACTGGGTATTAGCTAATCCAATACTTTTTGAAAGTCCTATTGAGAATGTAAAAGGTAGACTTTCTTTTTGGGATTATCTTGGTATCAAATAAGTAGAAATTGAACGTTCTGAATGCGGAAGTATAGAGAAAACTGTTGAATAATACAACCACTCTTTTCCCTATATTCTTGTACAGTTACAATAAATATAATAATTGGGTATATAATCATTTGTTTGTAGAATCAGCTATAAATTCATGAAAAAGAGAGTTAATAGTCTGAATTACGATTTCTTTTTCTGTATCATATCCAGATATAGGAAGTTCGAGGGCAATAATGTTATTGAATATATCAAATTTCTTTAATAAAGAAATTGTTTTGAGAGTTGATTGCGAGCTCATTGAATTGAATAGTATGACTGTTAACTCATCTGAGGATAATTGTGCTCTAAATATTTTAGAATAGTCATTGGGGTATTTAAAATTTTGGATTGAATCCAACAGATAATATATGTTTCTATGGTATTGCCCTAAATATTGTCCATATTGCCCATATAAATAATCTCCGACATTTCTTATGAACTTATAGAGCTGTTGGTATCTTTTTTCTATACAAATCCTATTACAGATTGATGCAACAATTATACGATACATTTCATGAATTTTGCTTGACATTATTATGCCTTTTATTTCGTATATAGTATCGTAATAATATTTGGGATCCCTACTTTTTAATAATACATTTAATTCTGTAGTTGAATGAACTCCAAACTTAGTATAAATCTCCAGAAATGCTTGCTCGTCTAACTTACTGACTTGTGTTAATTCTGATGGAAATTTTTCTCCATCTTTTATAAAATGATATATTACATAAGCATAGAATAATGAACGCGCTTCATGTGCGTATGCTTTGAATGCTTCAATTCCTGTTTTCTCAATTTGGTGTTCAGTATATTTGTTGGTGTCGACTTGATGCTGATATAATCCCAACAAATTATAAAATGTTGACCTTTCATTATCAATTTGTCTATTTATTTGTGAGTCTTTTATTGTATAAAGTACTCCAATGAAAGCAAGTAATCCTGTAATTGAACCTAAATAACTGCCGAAATCAGCAAAATCATTATGATTATAGGACAGTCCGTGATGAAATCTATATACATATACTAATATTAATATTAGAGTAAATATGGCTGTTGCAATTAATGCGTATTTGATTATATCTATTTGCGGTCTTTTCATTTTATTTGATTTTATATTTTATACAGCTACAAATGTAGTGTATTCTATTTTGAAGTTAATGTTTTTTTGAGTTTTTTACTAACAATATGTTGAATTTGGATATACGAGAGTTTGATATATCCTTTATTTTTTTGTGATGATGAGAAGAATGATTGTAACCGGCAGTGAGGGGTTTATAGGAAAAGCCCTTTGCCGAGAATTAGTAAAAAGAGGTATTGAAGTCATAGGACTTGACCGAAAGTGCGGTACTGAAGCTACGAAAGTATGCGAGTATCTAAAGAATGAGGATATTGATTGTGTGTTCCATTTAGCGGCACAAACAAGCGTTTTTAATGGAAACCTGGAACAAATCAGGAAGGATAACATTGATACTTTCATGCGAGTAGCTAATGCTTGCAATCAAAATCATGTGAAGTTAGTATATGCTAGTTCGTCAACAGCGAATCCGGAGAATACCACTTCTATGTATGGAATAAGCAAGTATTTCGATGAACAGTATGCATCTATCTATTGTAAGGCTGCGACCGGGTGCCGGCTGCATAATGTATATGGACCTAATCCGCGAAAAAGAACTCTTCTCTGGTTCCTGATGGAAAAGGAAAACGTGTCATTATACAACTGTGGTCAGAATATCCGGTGCTTCACTTACATAGATGATGTCATTGAGGGGCTTATCTATTCGGTGGGTTGTAACCGGCAACTTATCAATATTTGTAACGTCCAACCTGTGACTACTATGTATTTTGCTTCTTTAGTAAAATACTACAAACCGTTTGAAATTGAGCTAATTAATGAAAAACGGGATTTTGACAATTTAGAGCAGTCGGTGAACCGGGATATCTATTTAGTACCTTTGTCTTACACATCTGTCGAGGACGGAGTAAAGAAGATCTTTGATGAAAGGAAAGGGAAAGATATGTCGTATTGATGACTGGGATAAGCCGGAAGCGGTGAAATATAAGAGCTGGTCTCATCAGGAACGGTTATGTGATCTGAAAGAAAAGGTATCACTTCATAAAAAGGGTGATATCTATTACATCTCCCAGTTCACCCGTTCCAAGACTGGTACCAGCTTTTCAGAAATTAAACAGTCGGAGGAACTTGCATCATTCTTTGCAGAGAGAGCGTGTGAGTTTCTCCACCGCTTCATAGTAGGGGGATATGAAGGATGGTGTATAGTCACCACACCGCGACGGAGACACAACGAGGGCTTTCATTTTTCAACCTCTATCTGTACGAAAATTGCGGGGGCGGTGAAAATACCATTCTATGAGAATGCAATCCAGTGCCTAACTAAAGATAGATTGAATCCAGAATTCTTTCTTCTTCGTCCGATAAAGGAAAAGAAAATAATAGTGTATGATGACATATTAACAACTGGCAGCACACTGCTTGCCACCTATGAGCTTTTAAAGGATAGAGAGCAGCTTCTTTTTCTCGTAGGAATAAATAACAAATGATATGGGAAAGCAAGAGAAACCATTAACATTCAAGCAAGAGAAATTCTGTAAATACTACGTTGATACAGAAGGTAATGCTAGTGAAGCATATAGGATGTCTTATGATGCGTCAAAGATGAAACCTGAAACGATTTGGAGTGCTGCTAGCAGATTGTTAGCCAATAGCAAGGTTAGTGCAAGGATAAGTGAGATTAAGCAACAGAGGGCGAAAGAGACTGAAGTAGAGAGGAAAACGGTCGAGAAGGTATTAATGGATATTGTACTCGCTGATCCCGATGATTTACATTATGTAGACCCTGTTACCGGGAAAACAAAGATGAGAAGTCCGTCCCAACTTCCAAAGCGCGCCCGTAATGCATTGAAGAAGATTCAGAATAAGAGAGGGGAAGTTGTCTATGAGTTCAACGGTAAAACAGAAGCCGCTCGTTTGCTTGGTGCCTGGAATGGATGGGAAGCCGATAAGAATGTCAATATCAAAGGTGGAGACGGAAATAAAGTCGGTGAACTTCGTATCGGCTTTGAAGATAATGAGAATCCGGAAGAATAGAACAATTTGAACTGCAAAATCCGGTATTCACCCTATGGAGAAACCTTACTTTTAGAACAATATGGTTATAAATTATAAGAAGCTAAATCCTAACGGATTCTATCTATTGAAGTACTTGAATGATGAGACTATCCGTTTTATCATTCTCTATGGAGGTTCATCTTCCGGTAAATCGTATAGTGTGGCACAAACCATACTGATACAGACATTACAGGATGGTGAAAACAATCTTGTCATGCGTAAGGTAGGAGCTTCTATTCTCAAAACCATTTATGAAGATTATAAAGTCGCTGCGGCCGGTCTTGGCATCTCCCATTTGTTCAAGTTCCAACAGAATACTATTAAATGTCTGGTAAATGGTGCGAAGATAGATTTCTCCGGTCTTGACGATCCGGAGAAGATAAAAGGTATCTCTAACTATAAGCGAGTTCAGTTAGAGGAATGGTCAGAGTTCGAGCATCCGGATTTCAAGCAGCTACGTAAACGTTTGCGTGGTAAGAAAGGGCAGCAGATTATTTGTACCTTTAACCCGATCAGTGAAAGCCATTGGATAAAGAAAGAGTTTATTGATAAAGATAAATGGCATGATGTACCGATGACTGTTACCATTGCCGGCAAAGAGTTGCCGGAAGAACTTACCAAAGTCAAATCCGTAAAAAAGAACGCACCCAGGCAAATACTTAATCTTCGTACTAAGCAAATCGAGGAACAGGCACCTAATACAGTTATTATCCAATCTACCTATCTGAATAATTTTTGGGTAGTTGGTAGTCCTGATGGCACATACGGTTTTTATGATGAGCAATGTGTTGCCGACTTTGAATATGATAGAGTTCACGACCCGGATTATTATAATGTGTACGCATTGGGAGAATGGGGTGTCATTCGTACCGGTAGTGAGTTCTTCGGTTCCTTCAATCGTGGCAAACATTCCGGTGAACATAAGTATGTTCCGGACTTACCTATTCATATCTCTGTCGATAACAACGTGCTTCCGTATATCAGTGTATCATATTGGCAGGTCGATTTCACAACTGGTACCAAGGTTTGGCAATTCCATGAAACGTGTGCTGAAAGCCCCAACAATACAGTAAAGAAAGCTTCCAAACTTGTTGCAAAGTATCTGAAATCTATCCAATATTCTGATAGGTTATATGTACATGGTGATGCATCAACGAAAGCAGCAAACAGCATTGACGATGAGAAGCGTTCCTGGATGGACTTATTCATAGACACATTGCAGAAAGAAGGGTTCGAGATTGAAGATAAGGTAGGCAACAAGAATCCGAGTGTCGCAATGACCGGTGAGTTTATCAATGCTATCTTTGATTGTACTGTTCCCGGTATAGAGATATACATTGACGAATCATGTTCGGTATCTATTGAGGACTACATGAGCGTACAGAAAGATGCTAACGGTGCCATTCTTAAAACTAAGGTCAAGAATAAAACTACCTTGCAGACTTATGAGGAGCACGGGCACCTGTCTGATACGTTCCGATATGTCGTTGTGGATTTGTGTAGTGAGCAGTATATAGAGTTTAGTAACCGGCGAAAAAGAAACTTGTATGCTTGTAATGGCACTGTTAATTTCTTCAATCCAGATACCGAATGTAAATACACTAAGAAGATTCTATATGTGATGCCGAATGTTAATGGGAAATTTGTTCTTATACAAGCGTTTAGATGTGGGAATAAATGGCATGTTGTTGATGTCGTATTTATGGATACTACTTCAACAGAAGATATACGTTCTTCTATTTTGTCCCATGAATCTGATTCATGTGTAATTGAATGTACAGATGCTTATTTCCCTTTTATCCGGGAACTCCGTTCTAGTACAAACAAGGAGATTCGTGTAATGAAAGAGTTTCCGGATGTAGACAAGCGTATTGCTGCAACATCTGATTATGTGAAAAATAGTATTCTTTTTTCTGCATCAAAAGTAGAATCTGATACGGAATATGTTGCCTTCATGAATAACCTGATGGACTATAATAAAGATAGTGAAACAAAAGAGGCCAGTGCTGTTTTGAGTGGGCTAGTACAGTTCGTTGTAAAATTAGGTTTGAATTGAATTGTATTATATGTGATTGAAAATAAGAATGTTATATTGTTGATGTTATGCTTTCGTAATTTCAAGATTTTAGTGTTTTGGAAAACGGTTTTCCTTTTTACTTAGTTTTGCTCAAAAAGGAACCCAATGAATATTTTTTTTGATAATCTATTTGGAAAGAAATCTAAGACTAAAGGTGAAGTTGAAATAGTTACTTCATCTGAAAATAAGGATATAGATACTCAAAGTGGCAAGGCTGAAAAATGGTCAGTTGCATACATTGAGGACCTTACTAGTCCTATTGTAGCGGGCAGTAACTATCTAACGCTATTCAGTACGATACCTGAAGTCTTTTTTCCGATCGATTATATTGCATCGCGAATTGCAGGTGCTAATTTTCAATTGAAGAAAACTAAGGATGATAGTGTAGTATGGGCAAACAGACGAATGAATGGCATACTTAGCCGTCCTAATTGTTTGATGCGTTGGAAAGAATTGATTTATCAGCACCATATTTATAAATTGTGTACAGGGAATAGCTTTATTCGTGCTGCTATGCCTGATGTCTTTTCTACAGCTGAAAAATGGAGATATTGCGATAATTATTGGGTGCTACCTTCTGATAAGACTATTGTAGAACCTGTTTACGGGAATATGCCATTGTTTGGCATTGCCCAAACAGAAGATATTATTCGTAGCTATCGTTTGGAGTATGGTTGGAATGGTAGTTTGGAAATTCCTCCATACCAAATATGGCATGATAGAGACGGAAATGCAGAGTTCTATTCAGGGGCTATGTTCTTGAAGTCCAAAAGTCGTCTTGCTTCTCAAAATAAGCCAATGTCAAATCTAATAGCTGTATATGAAGCTAGAAATGTGATTTATGTAAAGCGGGGTGGATTGGGTTTTATTGTAAGTAAGAAAACTGATGCTACCGGTTCAATAGCGTTGACTGACGATGAAAAGGAACAGCTTTTGAAGCAAAATTTTGAGAAGTATGGTGTAAGGAAGGGCCAGGTACCTTATGGTATTTCAGATGCAGACATTGACTTTGTTCGTACTAATCTTTCTATTGCAGAGTTACAGCCGTTTGAAGAGACTTTGGCTGATGCAATAAATATTGCAGGGGCATACGGCATCCCTGCCGTTCTTGTTCCGCGAAAAGACCAGTCCACATTTAGCAATCAGGCTACTGCTGAAAAGAGCGTATATTGTTCAACTGTTATTCCTATGGCCAAACAATTCTGCAAGGATTTTACAGCTTTCCTTGGTCTTGAAGGAGGGGGATATTATTTGGATTGTGATTTCTCTGATGTTGATTGTTTGCAGGAAGGATTGAAAGAATCCGAGGACGTAAAGACAAATATAAATAAACGTTGTCGTGAACAATTCTCATGTGGGCTTATAACACTCAATGACTGGCGTGCCCAAATAGGCGAAAGTATGATAGAAAATCCCTTGTTTGACAAATTGAAATTTGATATGTCAGATGAGGAACTGGATAAAGTAAATCGAGTTTTTAACACTAAAAGTGGAGATGAAAAAGATGGAAGAGAAAATCAAAAGCCTTCAGTACAAGACAAAGGCAAATGATGTTGATGAGAAGGGTATCGTTACCGTTGCGGTGAACGGTATCGGTGTGAAGGACTCACAAAATGACATATCTATGCCCGGCTCATTCAATAAGACATTGAAAGAAAATATTGGTCGGATGCGTTGGTTCCTGAATCATCGTACAGACCAGTTGTTAGGTGTTCCGTTGAGTGGTAAGGAAACAGAAGGTAATTTGGTTATGGTCGGTCAGTTAAATCTTGAAAAACAGATTGGCCGTGATACGTTAGCTGATTATAAACTGTTTGCAGAGAATGGCAGAACACTTGAACATTCTATTGGGGTCAAGGCCATTAAAAGAGATTCTGTTGATCCCTGTAAAGTGCTTGAATGGCGTATGATGGAATATTCAACATTGACAAGTTGGGGGAGTAATCCCCAGACGTTCCTTGTGAATATTAAGTCTGCTACTGCTGACCAGGTAAAGGAGGCTGTTGATTTCGTTCGTAAAGCGTTCTTGCAGCATGGATATAGTGATGAGCGTTTAAAAGGTTACGATATGGAATTAAGTTTATTACTGAAGAGCCTCAACGGTGGTGCCGTTGTCTCATGTCCTCATTGTGGTCATCAATTTGATTATGATGCAGAAACGGAGCATACCTTTGCCCAGCAGGTATTGGACTATGCTGCTGATTATCAGAGATGGATAACACAGGACATTGTAAGGGAAGAAATGGAGAAGCTCACTCCGGAGATTAGAACCCAAGTAATTTCTCTTATTGATTCTGTCAAATCAGAAAAGAAAGAATTTACTCAAAAGGGTCTACAAGACCTTATGAATTATGTAAGATGTCCCCACTGTTGGGGAAAAGTATATCGTTCGAATGCTATTCTGCAAAACACTTCTGAAGATACCACCGGAAAAAATGAGCCGTCTGTTGACACTCAAGAAAAGAATGACGGGGAAAATGGGAACGATGAAGTAACGATTAAAGCCGCTGATAATGGCACTTTACTCGATTTCAAGAGTTTGAATAGCTGTTTCGAGAATAAATAACTTAAAATTTAAATTTTATGCCTAAAAAATTTACAGTATCAGATTTTAATCTGAAAACAGACGGTCTGCCGGCAGAACAGAAAACTTTCATGGAAAACATCGTCGGCATGATGTGTGAAGTAGTTAACAAGTCACTTGAAGGATTTGCCTCACCGGAGGAGGTAACGAAACAGTTTGGTGACATCAATAATCTATTGAAAGCCTATGATGGAGAAAAGTTCCAGCAATTGGTAAAGGACAACGAGCAACTTGTAGAACAAGTTAAAACTCTTGGTGAAAGTATCGAGAAAATGAAGCAGAAAGGTCTTTCTATGGATACTATCAACAAGTTTGACGAGAAATTGAACGAGATGCTTGATTCTGAAAAATTCAGAGATTTCGCAGAAGGAAAAACACGCAAATCAGGAGAATTTGACGGCTTCTCCTTGAAAGATGTCGTTTCCATGACTGACAATTACACCGGTGATTTGTTGATTACTCAACAACAGAAACGTGTTGTGACTCAGGTTGCCAACAAAAAGTTGCATATGCGTGATGTATTAACGACGCTGACAGCTGATCCTGCATATCCTCAACTCGCCTATGCGCAAGTATATGCTTTCAACCGCAATGCCCGTTTTGTAACAGAGAACGGTCGTTTACCGGAATCAAGTATCAAGGTAAAAGAGATACAGACAGGAACTAAGCGCCTTGGTACTCATATCCGTATCTCAAAACGTATGTTGAAATCAAGAGTGTACATTCGTTCCTACATCTTGAACATGCTTCCTGAAGCTGTTTGGATGGCAGAAGACTGGAACATTTTGTTTGGTGACGGTAATGGTGAGAATTTGCTTGGTATTATTAATAATACTGGGGTGACTTCTGTAGAGAAGATTATTAGTACAGCCATTGTTACAGGTGCCGCCGGTGCTGTAAAAGCTATTACCGGATATAACGGTGATAAGGATGTGATTGTAGAGTTTGCAGAACCACAGGATTTGATTCTTGATGGAATGAGTATCACGTTCGCTGGCGCCGCTGTTCTTACAGAACTGAACAAAACACACGCTCTTGTGAAAATGGAAGATGGTCGTATCCTTATTCCTGGTGTCGCGTTCTCCGGTGCTGAAACGGCTACGGATAAAATGACATTCAGTGTTCATGAAGCCGGCTTTAAGAACATTGAGGAACCCAACTCTGAAGATGTAGTGAAAACAGCTTTCGCCGCAATGACATATGCCCAGTATTTTCCGAATGCTATTATTCTTAATCCAATGACTGTTAACGGTATGGAATCAGAGAAAGATACGACAGGACGTAATCTTGGTATCGTTAAAATGGTTGATGGGGTGAAATATATTGCCGGTCGTCCGATTATCGAGTATGGTGGTATTCTTCCAGGTAAGTATCTTTTGGGTGACTTTAACCAAGCCGCAAATTTGGTTGATTATACCACTTTGACACTTGAATGGGCTGAAGATGTGGAGACCAAGCTTTGCAATGAGGTTGTGCTGATGGCACAAGAAGAAGTTATCTTCCCGATTTATATGCCGTGGGCTTTCGCTTATGGGGATTTGGCCGCATTGAAGACTGCAATAACTAAAGCGTAGGATTATGGATTACATACTTAGAGGTAACGATAAGGATGTAACCAATGTGCTTAAAGAGCAACGCATTCGGATTAATAGAGGGATGATTCAACTCATCCCTATTTCCGAATGTGGTCTTGTTACAGAAGAAGATGCCCGAAAGACATTGGAATGTATGCTTGCAGAGAAAAATGAAGAGATTGGCAGGCTTACTGCATCCATTGCAGAGAAAGATAAGACAATTGTTGAACTGACAGAAGAGCGTGAAACAATGAAAGCTCGCATTGCAGAACTTGAAGTACAGGTGCCTTCTGATGAAAAGAATCTTCCGGTTGCCGATTCAAAAGATTTGCAAGAGGAAGATGCCAAGGAGGTAATTGTTACAGATGATAAAGCCGTTTCCGTGGAAGATGAAAAGAAAACCGGGAAAGGCAAGACTTCTAAATAACTATCGCTATGTTGATTGATGTTTCATATTTTATGTCAGGTCCCAGGCATATTGAGAATGTTTCGGTCGCTGAAATGCCTTCGCCCCAATCTCTTGCTGTGAATGAGGTGATAAATGGGTATATTAAGGCATTTCAGCCCGAATTTCTCCGGAATGTTGTTGGTGTGACTCTTTCCCAAGCTATCACAGATTATTTGGAGCTTATTGAACGAGAAAAGGAAGATTCTTCAGATGAAGTTGATATTTCAGAAGAGAAGGAAGCCCCCCAGTCCGGATATGCAGTATTATGCGAGAAGCTGTGTGAACCGTTCGCTGACTATGTCTTTTATCATATTCTTCGTGACGCAAACACCCAGGCTACAATAACCGGGCTTGTTCGTTTGAAATGTGCTAATGAATATGTAGCTCCTTTGAAGAGACAAGTAAGCACATGGAATAGCATGGTAGAGAAGAATAAACAGTTTGTTGAATGGGCTATGTCGAATGATTGTCCTTTCGATGTGAAAATAACCAAGAATCTTTTGACCCCAATTAATGCTTTCAATTTATGATAGATTTAGATATAACAGAACTGTTTGAGGAGATTGTAAAGGAACTTCCAGAAGGGCTTGAAATCCTCTATCCAAATGGGAAAGGGGGAACTAAAGTTGTGAAATCCCCAAGGTTGAATTACATCTTCGGTAGCAGTCAATATATCAAAGATATTTTAGATGAATACAGTAAGTCTTCTGCCCAGTCTGAAAGGAAGTTTCCATTGGTTGCACTATTCACTCCAATTAGTGAGGATAGAGGTGACGCGGATTATTTTTCAAAAGCAAAGGTTTCGTTAATTATAGCATGTTCTTCTTGTAAAGAGTGGAGCAATGAGATGCGCAGAACCACATCTTTTAAAAATATCCTTCGGCCAATCTATAAACGTTTATTGGAAGTATTATATGAAGATTCTCGGTTCGACTGCGACTATGACGAAAAAGTGAAACATAGTTATTCAGAAAACTATTCATATGGCAGATACGGAGCCTATACAGATTCCGGTGAGGCTGTGAGCGAGCCGATTGATGCCATAAATATACGCTCGATGGAAATAAAAATTAATAATCTTAATTGTAGAAGAAAATGAGAAAGATTAGAACGTGTAAGGGTTCCCGGATGAACACTGGTAGTTCTGCTTGTAGCATTGACTGGAAAAAAGTCAAAGGTGCTATCTTGACAGAACATGGTGTCAAACTCCCTGCTGATATAACAGGTGAGAAGTTGCTCGAATTGTGCCATGCAGACCGTCCCGGGCGTATTTACCCTATTTTGCCATTTCTGGAGTATGCCAAGAATGGTGGAGAGCCCCAAGTTAATCCTGTAGGGTACGGTGCAAGTGAATACAACGGGCTTAGCGCTCAAACAGACACCTTCACTTTGAAGAAATTTGATGAGGTTTTGAATGCCCAGCTTCTGAAATGTGCCAATAAAGGATGGGACGTTTACTTTTGGAATCAGGATAATATGTTGATCGGTTATAATGATGACACTGATATCCTTGCCGGTATTCCGATGTCTACTGTTTACCCGACCGTGACACAGTACCCGACCAGTAGTGCTAAGTCTGCGATGACTGTTAGTTTTTCACATGAAGATGTGGAAGACAGCCAATTGCACTTTGACTACGTGCAGTTAGACTTCAATCCCAAGAATTTCGTTAAAGGCTTGGTTGATGTTGTGTTTCAAAAGTTGGAGGCCGAAAATACTTACAAAATAGTTGAAGTTGTTGGTGGTTATGACCGTACAGAAGAATTTGGCAGTCTTATTGCTGATGGTGCTGCTGAAGTTATGAATAACGTAACTTCTGCTACATATTCGGATGGTATCATTACCATTGTTCCTAAAGCCGGGGCGGTTCCTTCGTTGAAAGCTCCTTCTGTATTGTATGAAAAAGGAATCAGAGGTATCGAGCAGGTGTCATGAAGGTAGATAATGTTACGTTCGTCGAGGTTGCTGTGAAGGGCATGACGAAGGAAGAGTTTATTAATGCGCACATTAAAGTCGTGTGGCAGGAACTGAAGGAAGCTGACCGCAAGAAGAAGCTCTCGGAAGTGTACGATGCGATAACTAAGTAACCGACGGGCTGGGGTGTGATTACAGCCCGGCCCGTTATATTTTTACTGTATGGCAGATTTTGATGAATTACATAGAGTTATTCATTCCATTGCATCCGGGTTTGAAGAGGAATGTATTAGGTGTATGGAAGAACATAAGAATGTACTCGTTGATTGCATTCAGGAACAATTATATTCCGGTCTGGACGGTACTGAACATCTATTGAATCCTGATTATGATACTGACACCTATTTTAACGAGCCCGGTCCTTGGCAGAACCGTGCGGAACAATATAAACGATGGAAGGAGAGGATAACTCCACCTCTTAGAAGTGAGATGCTTTATTTGCCACCGCGTCCGGTTGAGGTACCTAACCTCTTTATTACTGGTACTTTCTATGATAGCATAACTGCCGATAGAATTGATTCCGGGCTTCGATTCTCAACGAAAGGATTTACGGACGGTAGTTCTATTGAGAAGAAATACGGTGAGCAGATTTTAGGCATTGGTGATACAGCTAAAGAGTACTTTAATATTATGTATCTCCGTCCCTGGATGGAACGTTTCTTTTCAGAATGTGGATATCGGTAGAAAATGGCTTGTAGTTGCGAAATAAAAAAGATGCAGAGTGAACTGGAACGTATCAGTGATCTTGCAAAGAAAGCAGCTGTCTTGGATGGTTGCATGTATGTCGTTTATCAGAAAGAAGATGGTACCTATGCTTTTGATAAACTAGGAGTTGAGATAAAAGGAAAGATTGTTGAATATAGACATTACCTGTAATTATGGCAGATTTAAAATTAAAAGATTTCGTTGAAGATAGTGAGATTCAAAAGTTGATTGAACTTGATAATACTATTGGTAAAGTAAGGGAAACTTATAAAAATGCAGCTATTGAGCTTGCAAAAGGTCTAAAGATAAATGTGGACGGCATCGCTGACTTGGAGAAGTTAGGTAACATTTATAAAACTCAAGTTAAAGTTGCAGGTTCTGCATCTAACGAATTAACAGAGGCTCTTAGAAAACAGTCTGAAATAACCCAAGCCGTAAGCAAGAGGATAGAGGAAAAGTTAAATGTAGAAAAACTGTCTTCTGCTGAATTAAAGAAACTCACTAAGGCTAATCAAGATAATGCTGTGTCCTTGGAAAAAGCAGCTAAAGCGGAAGCTAACTTGACAAAAGCGCAGAATGTCGGTAATACTACTCGTAAGAAAGCTGTTCTATCTGAAGAAGAACGTTTAAAGATTATCCGGTCGGCAATAATACTAACTAATCAGGAAGTACACAGTCGTTCCCAGGCAAAGGAAATGAATAAGCAGCTTCAAAAGGCTGTTGATTTACTGAAAGATACTGATGAGAATTATATTCGTACGCTTGCCCGTCTTAATTCTACAATCGGAATCAATACCGATTACATAAAGCGAAATTCCGATCGATATAGTCAACAGAAAATGACCATCGGTGCATATCGGGAAGAAGTAAAGGCGGCATGGATTGAAATACAGAACGGTAATAAGTCCATGCAGAATATGGGTATTATTGCCCAGAATGCAGGAAGGATGCTTAAAACGGAGATGGCTCCTGGATTAAGTAAAGTTAGTGCCGGATTGAAAGGATGGGCTGCTGGATATATAGGTGCGCAAGCTGTTGTAAGTGGTGTCGTTGCTCTTTTCACTAAACTTCGTGAGGGTGTAGGTAGTGTTGTTGAATTTGAATTTGCTAATAGCCGGCTTGCTGCAATACTCGGTACCACATCAGACCAAATAAAAGAATTAACTCTTGATGCTAAAAGGTTGGGAGCTACAACTAAATATACAGCTTCTGAAGCTACCGAATTGCAGATTGAATTAGCGAAATTAGGTTTTACAAGAAAAGAAATATTAGATGCAACAGAATCTGTTTTACGTTTTGCTCAAGCTACCGGTGCAGAGTTGGGAGAGGCTGCTTCGTTGACAGGAGCTGCATTAAGAATGTTTAATGCTGATACCCGTGAGACTGAACGCTATGTATCTGCAATGGCTGTTGCGACAACAAAGAGTGCATTGTCTTTTTCATATCTTGCTACTGCACTTCCAATCGTGGGGCCAGTAGCTAAAGCGTTTAATTTCTCTATTGAAGATACTTTAGCATTGGTTGGTAAGTTGGCAGATGCAGGATTTGATGCTTCAATGTCTGCTACTGCTACTCGTAATATTCTTCTAAATTTAGCCGATACAAACGGGGTACTTGCCAAGTCGTTAGGTGGTCCGGTGAGAACATTACCTGAATTGGTCGCTGGATTGCAAAAATTGAAAGAGCAGGGAGTAGATTTGAATAGTACTCTTGAAATGACAGATAAACGAAGTGTCGCTGCTTTCAACGCTTTTTTAACTGCTGCCGATAAAATAGTTCCTTTGCGTGACCAGATTACAGGTGTTGAGAGTGAATTAGGGAACATGGCTCATACTATGGAAGATAATGCAAAGGGAGCAATTGCCAGTTTAAGTTCTGCTTGGGAAGCTCTCATGATTTCTTTGGGAAAGAATACTGGCGTTTTATCTGGAATTATAAATGAATTTACTGAACTTGTTCGTTCTATGCGTGCTGTTATTGCTACTGCTGAAGAGCTTGGTGAAGAAAGATTAGCCAATGCAGCTCGTAACGGTCAAGAAGCTGCTAAATTGGATAAGGAATGGGTTAAATCTAAGGAGGAAAGTATTGATAGGGTCGCTTTGAAATATAGAAAAGAGGGAGTTGACGGTGCAGAAGCTTTTGAGAAAGCTAGAGGAGAACAACTTAAAATATTGGAAAGAACTTTATCACAAGAAGAAGCTAGATTGCAACTTTATACTAAACGAAACCAAAAGCAGTGGAGTGAGTATAATAATCGTAGTTTATTGAAACAAGGCCTAGGGCTTCAAAAAACTACTAATCAGATGAAAAAAGACATAGATGAGTCTTTCAAGCTTGTTGAAGAGCAAACTGCATATGTTGCTGGGTTGAAAGAAAAAATGGAGCAAATCAAAGGTATTACCAATGATTATCAAGAGGAAAATATGGGAAGTACATTTAACAAACCTCTCACAGATAAAGAAAAACGTGAACTGGAGAAAGCTGCTAAGGAAAAACAAAAGATTAAAGAAACTTATCAAGAATCTGAACTCGCCCTCATGGATGAAGGCTTAGAAAAGGAACTTGCTAAAATTGGTTTAGCGTACTCAAAGAAGATTGCTGCTGTTAAGGGTTATAGTAAAGAAGAAATTGCTATTCGTCAGAATTTGGCGAAAGAAATGCAGGATAAATTAGATGAATTCTCTATTAAGTATAATTCTGACCGTGAAAAGAAAGATGTTGAGAACGCTCTTGCTGTTGTAAAAAAGGGGTCCCAAGAAGAACTTGATTTGAAATTGCACCAGTTGGAGTTGCAACGTGAAGCAGAAATTGATGCAGCGGAGAAAACAGGTGAAGATGTTTTTCTCATTGACGAAAAATATGCAAAAAAGAAACAAGAACTTAACGAAAGACATGCATCCGATCAGGTGCAGTTAATTGCAGAGAATGCAGCGCATGAGCAGGAAATCCGGGATGCTGCATATGTTATGGATACGCTTGCTCTTAAAAAACAGTTAGCTTCTAAGGAAATAACCCAGCAGGAGTATGCAGAACTTGAATATCAGCTAAAATTAAACTATGCACGTAAAACTGCTGAAGCAGCTATTGATGCTTTGGAGTCCGAACTTGCTACTGCCAATTTGAGTACGGATAAAAGGGAGAAACTAGAGGAGAAACTTGCTAAATTGAAAGCAGACCTTGCCCAAAAAGAAGCAGAAGCGGAGATTGAGGCTATCAATAAGGTTACTAAAGCGGATGAGAAAGCTCAGAAAGAGCGTCAGAAAAACTTGAAAAAGTGGCTTCAAACTGCATCTCAAGCTGTGGGGACCATTGGAAACTTAGTCTCTTCTATTTATGATGGACAGATTCAGAAAATAGAGGAAGAACGGGAAGCCAATGAGGAAAAGTATGATGAGGATATTGAACGAATAGAGAACTTAGCAGAATCGGGGGCCATATCTGAAGAGGAAGCAGAAGCACGTAAACGTGCAGCAAAGGATCAGACTGAAGCCAAGAATAAAGAGCTGGAAAGGCAAAAGCAAGAGATTGCGCATAAGCAAGCTGTTTGGAACAAAGGGGTACAAGTAGCAGAAACGGGAATTGCGACGGCTCGTGGTATTATGGAGGCTTTCCAGTTAGGTCCGATTGCCGGTGCTGTTATGGCTGCTGTTATCGGGGCAATGGGGGCTATGCAAGTAGCAACAATTCTTGCAACTCCTATTCCTTCCTATGCAGACGGTACTAAAGGTAATGATAGGCATCCCGGCGGTACCGCTTTAGTTGGTGATGCCGGTAAACATGAAGTTATCATGTATTCCGGAAAAGCATGGATTACTCCTGATGCTCCAACTTTAGTTGATATTCCTAAAGGTGCACAAGTCTTTCCTGATGTTGATAAGGTAGATATCTCTAATTTTGATATGCCGGATTGGGACTTTCCTACATTTTCACCGACATATTTTGCATCTTCTTCCGGTGACACCATTGTTTTCAATGATTATTCCCGATTAGAAAAAAGGGTTGATAGAACAAATTTTCTTTTGATGAAGAGTCTTAAAATGCAGCGTCAGGATGCTTCTAACCGTGAATTTGAACTGTATAAGTTATCTAAACTGAAATAGTCATGATTGAAAGATTAAATCAGATAACATTGAATGATTTCATTGAGCTTTCATGCGGAAACTATGCTTGTTTGCTTTCGGGTCGCGAATTTGTGTCAGAGAGCACGCTTAAAGAGATAGCATCTAAATTGCTCATTGAATACAGAAGTATTGTTAATCCTTCAAATATGAAGGCTATGGTAATGGACAAAGAGGATATGCTGAAAGAACGTGCCAAACTATTGAGTCTTCGTATTTGTCAGGCTCTTGTTTCTCTTGGCTTTTATGATGATGTTCGTCAGGTATTGGGTCAACTAAATGTAGATACCCGAAATATGAGTGATGAGCAAGTTATATCGAAGCTTGATTATTTACTTCATTCTGCAATTTTTGAGCAAAAACGGAATGAGGAGAGACGCAGTGAGGAACATAAAGGAAGTAAGGCTACTCCTGAACAAATTCGTTCTTCTTTTGATGCAGAGATTGCTTTTCTAATGACATTCTTTAAAATGAGTATTGATTCCCGTGTAATTAATGCTGCTGTCTATGCGAATATCGTTCATCAAGCTGATGTTGAAATATCGATCAGAAAAAGAAGCACATGATAATATTGGTATTACATATATGCTGTAATTCGATTAATTTTTAATTAAAGCGAATTATTTCATACAGTCGTTTGTACATCTCCTTTAGAATCACAAACGACTTTTTTATGAATAAAAAAAACAGCATCCATTGTATAAATAGGCATTTATACAATGTTTTATTGTCAGAATTACGTACATTAGAGACGAAGTGTAATCGGATAACAGCAGAAGTGTCCGAGGTAAAAAAAATGATTGCCTTATTGCCCCCCGATATAGGCACTCTTATTAGTTCAATCGAGCGTTCTGCTAAGGAAATGCACGAACAAAGTATCATGCACCGGAAATATGTGGAAAGGTGCATTAATGGCGAACCGAAGATACACCTAATAAGGAGGGCTGACAATGGACTTTGAAAAGGAATTATCAGAAATATATCCTTGGATATTAAAGGTGGCAAGAAAATTCTGCTGTTCCATGCAAGATGCTGAAGACTTAGCCGGTGATACAGTTTATAAGCTACTTGTGAATCGTGATAAATTTGATTGTTCTAAACCGCTTCAACCGTGGTGCCTTATTATAATGAGGAATACTTATATAATAAGATACAATAGAAATTCCCTTATACATTTTACAGGGCTTGATATGGTAGACGGAAGTGCCATTTCTAACTGTACAGCTCATTCAATACTGTTTGATGATTTGGTTTCCATAATACAACGGTGTGCTAAAAAATCCCGTTGTATTGATAGTGTGATGTATTATGCTAGTGGGTATTCTTATGATGAGATAAGTGAAATCCTGAACATTCCTGTTGGAACTGTAAGAAGTCGTATTTCTTCCGGTCGGAAGTTTCTGCTTCATGAAATTGGATATTGATGATCGATTAAAAGTGTATGGAAATAACTTTTTTCATAAATATAGCAAAATAGTTATATTTTTATTTGGTGGTTTATAGCAAAAACGCTATATTTGTATCGTCTTAAATAAACGGTCTTTTACATTATGAAGTACAATCAGTTTTTTGCGGAACTTACCGCAGCAGGTTGTTACGTTCTTAGGCATGGGGCTAATCATGATATTTGGTACAGCCCCAAGACAGGAAACAAATTTGCCCTGTCAAGGCATGGCAAACAGGAAGTGCCTACCGGAATGGAACGTAAAGCAAGAAAGGTTCTTTTGGGGGAGTAATCCCCCTACCTTTTGCGCTTTATTATCTAAAGGACTGTAAATGTTGAGACAATGGGGTACGGTATATTGCCGTACTCCTATTTTTAAAGCAATGGATATGAAAGTAACTGTAATCATGGAAAAGGCGAGCGATGGGTATTACTCATGCTTTGTCGAGGAAGATTTACCCGGCTTTGGTTTGGCAGGGTATGGAGATACGGCGGAAGCCGCGAAAGAGGATATGATGAAAGCATATGAGGAAATAAAGGAGATGCAGGCAGAAGAAGGCAAGGAAATGCCGGAATTGGAGTTTATCTACAAATATGATATGCAGTCTTTCTTCAACTATTTCTCATTCCTGAATGTTACTAAGGTTGCAGAGTTGGCAGGTATCAATGCTTCATTGATGAGACAATATACTTCCGGTGTGACAGTAGCCGGACAAAAACAATATGATAAGATACGGGTAGCGGTGGAACGTATATCTAAAGAACTTTCCGCAGCCACTTTCTAAAGATAGTGTACCGCTGTGAAGCGAGACCGTTTTAAGACAAAGGCAGGCTCCGTTCCTTTATATATGGGTTCGGAGCTTTTTTATGAAAGTATTAATTTGTAAATTGAGAATGCAGAAAGTCATAATTATTTTATGTTTTATCTATTGCGTTGAAAAATAAATAGTTATGTCTTGCTTTTGCAAAATGCAATTTTCAAGAATTTAGCCAATCGGGAAACCGGTTGGCTTTTTCTATATATTTGCTCGTGAACGTTCAAAACGAGTTAAAATGCTTTGTAAATATGTACTTACAGTTGATAGTATTTCCTATGATATTCCCAAATCTTGTATTCAGAATTGGGATGAAATAAAGTTTTCCCGTAAACGCTCCGGACTTGAAGGAATAACTAGAACCTTTACTTCAAAATTCCAGTTTGTGGGAGAAGCCTATGATCTCATATTGGAGGAGTATTTGAGCAAATACCTGGCTTCTAATGCTAGTATCACTGTTTATACTATAACTAATTCTCATACTTATGAAGAATTCTTCAGTTGCCGACTGGATTTCGGTTCATTGACCTATGATGGAAATGCTGTTTCTATTAATTCGATAGATGATAGTGTCGCTAATATCATAAAGGCTAACAAAGGAACGCAGTACGAATATTCGGTAGATGAGATAAAAGATGTATATCAGCTTTATTATGATTCTGTAAGTATGAATTATAGTCAACCGCATACATTAGGTGGTAATACTGTAGAAAATGATGCTTCTTTGCAATATATTGTAATTGACAAAGGAATATATGTAGAAGCTATAACATATTCGCTTCCCTTATATATTTCTGGTGGTGAACTTCCGTCACGGGATTCACCTCTTGAGTTTTATGATGCACCACAAGAATCGAAAGATGATCCAAATGTATTTGTTAAAGCCTTGTCCGACATTGATATAGTATTGAATTTTAGTTTTGAATACTATATCAGTTATAGTGATGCGTATACAACTAAAGCTGAAATTGTTCTAGGTGGGCGTTACGAAGATGGTCGTTTAGTCGAGTTGAAAAGATGGGGGTATAATAAGGGGGATGTTACTCCAAGTAATCTGAATGAATCCATCAAGATTCATCTGACTAAAGGGCAGGCTTTATTTTTTGATTTGAAGGTAACATTTAACAGAGTTAATGCTTCTACTGGCAATATTTATTTTCGTAATTTCAAATTTGAGACACGCTTTACTTCTCGAGCTAACCCTATCTATGTGGATGCAATAAGACCTATTGATGTGTTAAACCGATTGCTTAAAAGCATGAATGGTGGAAATGAAGGTATCTATGGTGAAATAGCTTCAGGTGTTGATGAAAGGTTAGATAATTGCGTGATATTAGCTGCTGAAAGTATCCGTGGAATCCCCCAAGCTAAGCTATATACTTCTTATACAAAGTTTAAAAACTGGATGGAAACAGTTTTTGGCTTTGTGCCTGTGATCAATGGTGTCACTGTTTTTTTTAAACACCGGGACAAATTGTTTAGTGATAACAATGTAAAGGATTTAAATAGCAGCTTTTCTAGTTTTGAGTATAAGGTTGATTCATCAAGAATATATTCTTTGGTTAGGGTAGGATATGATAAACAGGACTATGAAAGTATGAATGGTCGTGACGAATTCCGATTTACTACTGAATATACTACTGGCATTGATATAACTGATAATGTATTAGAGTTGATTAGCCCTTACCGTGCTGATGTTTATGGAATTGAATTCTTATCGCAAAAGAGAGGCCAAGATACAACGGATAGTGAAAGTGACAATGATGTGTTTTTTGTTTGTGCCAGTACTACATTACATGATAATGGCGGAGTACAAACATATAAAGAGTATAGGCTTATAAGGAGCGGTTGGGAAATAAGTGGTGTACTTGATCCTGAAACGATGTTTAATACCATGTATTGGCAAGGAGGCATATTGCAAGCAAATGCCGGCTATATTGGTATGTTCACTAAAAAACTATCTTATTCTTCTTCTGACGGTAATAGTGATGTTGTTGTCAATGGTATAGGAATGAAAGATGATTTTAACGTTGAAAGTGGTATTATAACTTGTGGAGATGTTTCATTCACAACTTATAATGAAGATATTCCACCAACAGATGATGAAACGATTAAAATCTTAAAAGATGATCTAGTTTACGAGGGCTACATCAAAGAGGTGAGTAGTACAGTTGAGAGAAACGAGGGAGTGAAGTATGATTTATTTGTCCGTTCAATAACAAAAGCCTAGAAATATGATTATAAGCCCGTTTACCCCACTGTTTTTTTCTCCGTCTACCGATAAATTTGGAGCGAAGAGTAAATATGTGCAATTATTCGCACGTACAGACAGGATTTTTGTTGAATTGATTTTGACAGCCAAAGAGCAGGAGCCTATAGTTTACATTAATAATCTTTTAAGTAATATATCTACACCTGTATCATTAAGCTCATGGAAGATGAATGATGATAAGATTCTTTATTTCTATAACATTTCATTGCTTCCATGTGGATACTATACTGTAACAGTTAATGGGAATACGAGTGAGATTTTTAAAGTTACGGACGATGAATGTGAGTTATCAGAAACCAGCCTTATTCAGTATTCAATGAAAGATAATAAGCAGCGTCTTGATGCTGTCTGGTGGATAGATGGGATGCAATACTTTTTTGATTTTCGCGTTCCTGGTGGTTTCAAAGATAACGGATGGACGTTCGGTGTGGATAATGAGCAGTTCGTGACCTCTGATGAGGATATTGTTGAGCTATTCAGCCACGAATATACAACAGTATTATTCACGCTTGGAAATGGGATGGGATGCCCTGTGTGGTTTGCTGAATTATTGAATCGTGTCTTATGCTGTAATTACGTCTACTTTGATGGTGTTCGATATACCAGAAAGGAAAGTAATGTTCCAGAACTTAACCAGCAAATAGAGGGATTGAAGAGTTTTGTGTTCAATCAAATGTTACAGAAGGTAAGAACGATGAATCCAGTTTTGGAATGGAATAACCAGCTTGCTATGAGGTGTGTACAAAGCGGGGCTTATAGGATAGCAGATGATGAAGGAATACGTAGTATCAAGTATGGTTCAGAAAGTGAGGTTGCAGAGGTCGGAGCATATATCAATATGACTAAGGCTATTCCTAATACTGGAGTTTCTATTAATAGTGATACTATGGTTACTGTCAACAGTATTCATCACCCAGGTGTTGATGAAAATTCATATTGGGATTTGATTGCAATCAAGACGACTGACATAGATAACAAGTATATTGGTAGAAGAGGTTACGGTAAACTTACAGTTAATGGACTGGATAGACTAAAGAACGATTTGGACAACGGTTCGATAAATTTGCGTGCTGTACTATATAAAGGAGATTCGTATACTAACCTCATTGAAGGGAGTGTAATCAGTAGGGATGGTGTATGTGTCTTGAAAGGTATTAACGGTGGAGATATTGGTGCTCTGAAGGAGTTCCAACTTTATCTTGATAATGTCTATGATTGCGACATAGATAATCTTGGTATGACCATTGAGCTTGTATGGGTATATGAAAATGATTAAAAAAGAGAATTATGACAGAAACAGAAAAACAACAGATTATTAGCCTTGTGTTACAAGCGTTGAAGACAAACAGTCTTACAATAGAGCAACTGACTGATACAACAGAGCTATCCAAAGATATGTACGTTGAAGTTAGTGGCGGTCGGAAAATATCTATTGATTTACTTTCAAGTACCATTGCTAAAATGGTGAATGGGGATTTTGATGCATTAGTGGAGAATGTCAATAAGATTGCAAAAGATTTATCGGATGGAGACGCCGAGTTATTGAAACGTATAACAGGAGTGTCTGATAAATCCAATCCTTTGACTGACCCATTTAAAAGTATTGGCTCTTTTACTACTATTGGTAGCTTTAAAGATAAATTAAAAACGATGTATTCCGGGGATTCTTCTATTGGGAATTATCGGTGTATTTTGTCTGTTGATTTGTCTAAGATTCCTGTAAATATACAAATTGAACGGTTGGAGCTTGATAAGGTTTGTCAATCATTCACTTCGTGTATACAACTGGCTACCATGTCAGACAATGCCGAAGGTGTATATTTAGGTACAGTTTGTACAATCTCACGAATAGGTATTGTTTCCAATGAGAGTGTTACATGGGGCAAATGGACCTCTGTAATAAATGACTTTGAGGAAAGGATAGGAAAAGCGAACGGTATCGCTCCTTTGAACGAAGAAAGTAAAGTTCCTTCTGAATGTCTGCCTGAACCGTTGTCTCTTGGGGAAGGTGAAGAAGAAGCTTTCCCCGGCAACCGTGGAAAGTCTTTGGAAGATACAATGAAAAATATCCCTTCCGATATAATCAAACCGGGTTCTTTCTCCGTCCTGTCTGACGCTTCCTATCTCAATGTGTATTTTAAGAAAGTGTCCAAAACAACCGGTAAAGAAACGGACGACAGCTTCCGTCTGCCTTCTGCTACCCTTGAACAAGCCGGCCTTTTGTCCGCCGAGGATAAGCAAGCCCTTGAGGATATGAAGAGCGGCACGCCCGCCGACGATGTAACACACCCCATCGTCATTGTTGATGAGATCCGCCCTCTGAAAGATGGCCACTATACCCTTGAAACCGCTATTGCCGCCATTGTCTCCTATCAACAGGAATCTGGCGTCAAATATGAGCGAACGGGTCTCATCATTACTTACAAAACAGGCGAGTATGAAATGGAAACCCGGCAGTTCCAGGGTGCTGTGTCCGATTTTGCGACCCCTTCTCTTTGGAAACCCTTCGGGAATGGTGGTGGCGGTTCCGTTGTTGAAACTTCCGATGAACCGGCAGAAGGGGGAAAGGATGCCTTTTCAACTGGTGGCGCCTATGCCTATGTTCCGGCCAACCTCGACGTAAACGTGGAAACAGAAGGCATCGTAAAACTTCAGATGAAGAACGCTGCTGGTGAAACCCTTGGTGATGAAGTGCAGTTCGCTATCGGCACGGGTGGCGGCGGTCAAACTGGCGGTACCATTGTTGCCATTGCTTTCCAGTCGACACCTGTCTATGGCTCTTACGGCTCCACGCTACGAACCTTTGCCGCCATTCGTTCCGTGACCTCGAACGGTGTCGAATCCTCTGACAACCTGATTGAGAAACTGGAACTCGTAGACCGTGAAAGCGGGCTTACCGTCTGGACTGAAACCGTCAACAAAGCATCTTCCGGTGACATGAAGGACTTCTCCTTTGAACTGGACTTCACCGCATACTTTACGGCTGCCGGTACTCGGAAATTCAAGCTGATAGCCACTGACGAAAGCGGCAATACCGGTTCCAAGAATGTCAATGTAACAGCTGTTGATATTACCTGTACCTGTGTGCAGGTGCTCAACTATACCCCTGAAACTCTGCTTACTCCGACAACTGAAAGTTTCAGCCTTCCACTCTATAAGTTCGGAAACAACACCTCTGATAAAGGTATCAGTGCCCAGGTTGACATCAAGATTAATGGTGAATGGCAATCCCTGTCTACCACCGTTGTAAATGACAACTACTCGCACTCCGTTGTAATCCGCCCTGCTTCCCTCGGCCTAGAACACGGTACCTATCCCTTGCGCATCCAAGGAATGGATGTCGCATCCGGAGTGAAAGGAAATGTCATCTACACGGCTGTCATGGTAATTGACCCGAATAGTTCCACACCTCTTGTCGCCTTGAGATACGATGATAAAAACGGTGGAGTAGTCCGACTGTACGAAACCGTAGAACTTGATGTTGCCTGTTATGACCCGTTGGAAATGACTTCACCCGTCAGCGTGAAAGCCAATAACGTGCAGGTAACACAAATTGCTGCCAGTCGTAACAAAACCTATCAGGTCAAACAGCAACTGCAGGGCTACAAGGCTGACGGCACCGATACGGTCAACTATACTGCCGTATGCAAGGACGTGACTAGCGAACCTGTCCGGGTGACAGTTAGCGGTTCCGCCATTGACGCCGCCATAAAAGAAGGCGCCATCTATAACTTTGACTTCTCATCCCGTACCAATCAGGAAACTGACCATAGCATTGTCAGCGGTAATTATGAAATGAAAGTGGACGGTGCCAACTGGACTACCAACGGTTTTGGCACATTCTTGGGTGAGAACTGCCTTCGCGTAGCCGAGAATGTGGGCGTGTCATTAAACCATGCCCCGTTTGCCGGCTCGTCCATCGAATCCAACGGTGCCGCCATCCAGTTCGCTTTCGCTTCCAAGAACGTGACCGATGATGATGCCCTGCTCCTTAGCTGCTATGACGAAACGTCCGGTGCCGGCTTCTATGTCACCGGCCGGGTGGTCGGCATCTTCTGTAACAATGGCGTTTCCCGTCGTGAAGAACGCGCCTATCGACAGGGTGAAAAGATAACCGTAGCCGTGGTTGTTGAACCTGCAAGCAACTACGTTGAACGTGACGGTACACGATATTCTATGATGAAACTCTTCCTCAACGGTGAGGAAGTCGCCTGCCTTGGTTATGTTCCGGGCGGCGGCTCCCTGATTCAGACCAAATATATAACGATGGACGGCAGGCTGGGTGATTTGTACCTTTATTACATGATGGCCTGGAACTCTTATATGGAATGGGCACAGGCGTTCAAGAACTACCTTGTCCGTCTGACCGATACGGAGGTAATGGTGAAGGAATACGCCTTTGAGGACGTCCTTAAAAGCCAGACAGCCGAGGGTAGTACCCAAAGCCGCCCGTCGGCTGCCGAAATCTATTCACGCGGTATGCCTTACATTGTCGAATGCCCCTATGAAGGCTCCGATATAGAAGCACTGGACGGCACCACTTCCACCAGTACGAAGATATACATCACGCTCTATTACTTTGACCCCGAACGCCCGTGGCGTAACTTCAAGGCCATGAGTGTCCAAACCCGCAACCAGGGAACCACCTCTGCCAAACGCCCGGTAAAGAATAAACGCTACTACCTCGCCAAGAGCAAAGGCAAAAACAAGGACACTCGAATCATACTACTTAATCCGGACGATACGACGGAGGAAGGACGCCGTGCAATAGCCTTGGCTGCCATCAACAAAGTACAGGTCGGTGATAATACAATCCCGGTCGATGTCATTACCGTAAAAGTCGATTACTCCGATTCCGGTAATGCGAACGACTGCGGCGCCTGTGAAATGATGAACGTTACATACCGTGCCTTAGGTGGTAACTATATGACACCTGTCCAACGTGCATTTGACGGAACATTTGACAGCGGTGACTTGCATATCGAAGACTTGCAGATGAACCACTCTACCGCCAATCACCCGGTAGCCACCTATCGGTGTAAGGATGACAGCCTGCAAAACGTCTATTTCCATGCCAAAGGCAACTGGAAAGAAGACAAAGGGGAACAGTTCGCCCTCGGCTTCAAAGATACCCCCGGCTATAACAAAGGTTGCCTGAATTATGGTGACTTCATAGAGTTCTTCGGTACTCCTGACGAAACTTTAGACGCAATTGAGATACGCTTCAAACAGACTGACGGACTCGATACGGACAGCGTGTACCTGCTTTCCCTGTATTGCGGTAGTTCGTACCGGATAATGAGGTATCAGGACAGCTCATGGAAAAAGCAGTCCGGTTCCATGAAGTATGAAAACGGCAAATGGAATGTCACCGGTGACGTCCTGAATCCGGTTGAAGGTTTCGAACTTCTTAACTACCAAGGTATGGACTGGTTTCAGGGCGTCGGTTCTGTTCAGGATATGATGGCCATGAAAACGGACAAGTCCTCATGGGTTCAAAAACTCGTGGATAACGGAACTATCTCTGCTGATACCTTCCCGGCATGGACTTACTACTTTGAATCGCTTGTCGATGATGACCAGCTCGCCATTGATTACGCTTTGGGTAAGAAAGTGCCCTATAACCTCTACCGATGGTTGCGCTTCTGTGATTCCTGCGATTACTCCAAAGGCGGGAACTGGCAAAGAACATGGAAGGAAAACCTGTATAAATACGCCTGCCCAGAAAGTGTCTTGAGTTATGACATCTTCACCGACTACCTTGCCGCCACTGACCAACGCGCCAAGAATATGCAGCCGATGTGGTTCTTGGAAGAGTATGCTTCCGTAACAGACGGTGTGTACAGCTCCGAGGATGCCATGCGCATGTACCTGAATAAAATCTATGACTGCGATACGCTCAATAGCAAGGACAACGACGGTGGTTGCACGGTTGATGCCGAGGTGGACCCCAACCGGACGAGCGATGAAACATTCACTAACCCTTATGCTGGCTACGGCTCCGTTCTGTTTAATAACATCTATCTCCAGCAAGTAGTGTGGACTGACTCATCCGGTACGGAACTCTCCCTGCGTACCGTTGCCGCCGCCATGCGTAACGTTCAGGCGACCATTGACGGCGTCACCCTGCACCCGTTCTCACCCGAAGGAGCTACGCATTTCTTCATTGACAAACGGCTCAAAAAATGGCAGAAACTGGTTAGTTCTTACGATGGTGAACGGAAATACATCTCCTATACAGCCACTTCTGACGCTATCTACTTTTATGCCCTGCAAGGTCTTGGACTTACTGCCCTTCCGTCCTTCATTGAAAGACGTTGGCGTATTCGTGACGGCTATTTCCAAACCGGTGATTTCTTCAGCGGTGTAATTTCCGGGCGCGTATCTTCCAAATCAAACGCCACCATCCGGATTGTCGCTGCTAAAAACGGTTACTTCGGTGTCGGCAATGACGCTAGCGGCAACCTTTCCGAAAGCTGCTTCCTTGAAGCGGGCGAAGAATATGTATTCACCAACTTCTCACATGAGGAAGGCGCCTTGCTGTATATCTATCAGGCTGACCGCATGAAGCTGCTCGACCTGTCTGAAATCTCCCTGTCAAGTACGGTGAGCTTCTCCGCCATGCAACTTGTGGAAACCCTTATCTTGGGCTCTGACACCCATACAGAACAATCCATCGGTTCTTACGCACCGCTTACCTCGCTGAACTGCGGCGAAATGCCCTTCCTCGTATCACTCGATATCCGGAACACACAAATCGCTACGCTCGTTACCGACAAATGCCCACGTATCGCCCATATCAATGCGTCCGGTAGCAAACTGGAGAACATCACTCTTGCAGAGACTTCTCCGATTAATGACATCTCTCTTCCAGCAACAATGACAAGCCTCCGTTTTGTCGGTCTTCCTGAACTGACCTATACCGGTCTTTCCGCCCCGTCCGGCCTGCAAATAGAATCCATGCCGAACGTCCAACGCCTGCGTCTTGAAACGTCGCCTCAACTTGACGCCATTCAGATGCTCCGTGACGTCCTCGCTTCACAAGCGGCATCCCGTAAACTTTCCATGCTCCGTATCTCGAACATGACCCTGAAGGCTGACGGCTCCGAGCTTCTTGCCATTCTCGAATA
>NZ_GG774800.1:199873-205304 GCF_000163675.1 Bacteroides sp. D22
GGTCTTCCTGAACTGACCTATACCGGTCTTTCCGCCCCGTCCGGCCTGCAAATAGAATCCATGCCGAACGTCCAACGCCTGCGTCTTGAAACGTCGCCTCAACTTGACGCCATTCAGATGCTCCGTGACGTCCTCGCTTCACAAGCGGCATCCCGTAAACTTTCCATGCTCCGTATCTCGAACATGACCCTGAAGGCTGACGGCTCCGAGCTTCTTGCCATTCTCGAATATGGAGTTGCCGGAATGGATGAGGACGGCAACAGACAGGATAAACCGGTAGTCAACGGCACGTATGAACTGACAGTTATCCGTGAAACGGATGAAATCGAATCTCTTGAATCCGGTATCGACGGCCTTGTCATCCTTACCGTCATAGATGCCTACATCGACCTGATCAACTGGTTCAATAATGAGTCTTATGGCGGGGAACCGTACTACGATAACGTAACGCTGGACAACATCAATGAAGTCCTTGAATATTATAACGGCGAAACCTACGAAGAATATCTCGAACGCTTCGCTGAAGACAATATGGATATTAATGATTTAATCAACAAGTAACTATGACGAATGAACAAAGCGCAACGCTGCTTCGCTTGAATAAACAGGCACAAGTAGCAGCACTGAACGCCGTTGGATTCTCGGATATCACCGAGAATTCCCGCGCATCTGAATTTGGACAACGTATCAAGTGGGCTGCCGGCCTGCTTGATTTGAATCTTGCCTGTAACCGCATCTCGGATAACTCCAAATGGTATTTCACCCGTGAGGAATGGGATTCCCTCACGGTTACCAACAAACAGTTGTTTATCAAACGCGGTCTTCGTATCCGGGCACATGGACACTCCTTCGTAATTTCCGCCCAGGAGTGCTATAATGCCGACATGACTACCACCTTCTACTGGGGCGGTCAGGGCAAAGCCATAGATGGCCTGAATCAAAAAGGACTGGGCGCCATGTATGGCTGCTTCACGGGTGAGGAAGATACTGACCTCATTATCGCAACTCTGAAAGACCAAAATAATAGTGGTGTGATCGGTGCGCCAGCTGCCGAAGCCGCCCGTGCATACCGTGCCTACACTTTGGAAAGTGACGGTATCGAGGATGAATCTAACTGGTTCCTTCCTTCATCCGGCCAAATGCTTCTGATGTACCGCTATCGCGATAAAATCAATGAGATGATGCGTACCTTTTGGAGTAGTGACAGTATGCTGATGACTGATAAATACTACTGGTCATCAACAATTTGGGATACTAACTCCGCCTGGGCGTTCGAACTGAATACCGGGCGTATTACGAATCAAAACAAAAATTCAAATCTTCTCCATGTGAGAGCTGTTGCTTCTGAATAGTATTAACCTAAAATTATATAATAAAATGGATAAAAATATCGCTAACGCAATGCTTATGCGCCTGAATAAACAAGACCAAGTTGCAGCTTTGCAATCAATCGGTTTTACAACCGTCAATGAAAATACCCCGGCGAGTGACATCGCCAAGTATATGCAATGGGCAGGTACGCTTCTTGACCTTTCTTTGGCTACTCTCCGAATTGAAGACGGTGAACAAGTCTTTTTCACGGCTTCCGAATGGAACTCCATGAGCGCAAATAACCGCTCCAAGTATATCCGTATTGGCATCCGACTTCGTGCCGAATGCCACCAGTTCATTATCGCCAAAAGTGACTGCGTTGACGCAGGCGGCAACAAAACGTTCAAATGGGGTGGCTACGGAACCGACTTACGCGGCCTGAAAAACTACGGTAGTGGTAACCAAGGACTCTATGATACCTTCGACGGCAAGGAAAATACCGATGTTATAATAGAAACCCTTGCAGGCGTCAAGGACACCCAGGGAACTGTCGGCGCCCCTGCCGCCGAAGCTGCCAGAGCCTATAAAGCCTGTACGCTTGAATCTGACGGAATTGAAGATACAACCGTGTGGAACCTGCCCGCATTGGGAGAACTTATGCTTATGGCCAAGTATAAAACCGAAATCAATGAGCTCATAACTTCTATGTTTGGTAATCAAAATATGTTTACAAACGATTGGTATTGGTCTAGTACCGAATATGACGCTTCCAGCAGTTGGAGCGTGAACTTCAACGGCGGCGGCGTCGGCACGAGCGGCCGCCAGGGCGCGGGCCGGGTTCGTCCCCTCGCCGCAATAAACACTTTATCCCTTTAATTCTTTATCCCTTAGAGAGTTAGCTAAATAAAAGCCCCGACAGGGGCTTTTCAGTTTCACTTTTTTGAGCTAAAATTGTGTTAATTGCTTTACAGTTATTAACTTTGCGCCCTCTAATACATACATTAAAATATTAAAAAATTAACATGGCACTTACACAAGACCTTCCTATATCAAATTCGATGTATAAGCTTCTGAACCTTATCATTGATGCCCGGCAACAATTCCCCAAGGCGTTCCGGTATGAATTTGGTACGGAGTTGATGATGCTTGCCGTCCATTGTTGCGAATATATCCGTTATGCAAATACAGATATGAACCTTGAGCACCGTGCAGATTATCTGATGAAGTTTTTGTGTGAGTTTGATGCATTGAAATTACTGCTAAGAGTGTGTGAAGAACGACATTTGACCAGCCTGACTCAAACTGCCGAAATCTGTCTGCTTGCAGAGAGCATCGGTAAGCAAAGTACCGGTTGGTACAAAAAAACGGTTGCAGATCTCCAACGGCAAAAAGCTAACGGATCGCAACAAGTCGCAAAGCCGGAGTCATAATCGCCAAGGGGATTATGAGTGAGCAATTAGAATTATTTATTGGGCATCCCCCCGGTGATGAGCCGGGAAAGACTAAGATAGCGGATGCAACGGCTTCCAGCAGTTGGAACGTGAACTTCAACAACGGCAACGTCAACACGAACAACCGCCAGAACGCGAACCGGGTTCGTCCCCTCGCCGCAACAGGTAATATAATCTATGACATACTTCTTAGCAGTATTTTCGAAGCATCCGAAGATTGTGCCAGGCAGAAAAGAACGAGTACGGATTGTGTTGAGTTCTATAATGATTATCAGTCCGCATTGGTGCGGCTATGGTATTCTATTATTTACGGTGAATATGTACCGGACTTTTCAAAAGTATTCATACGGACTTACCCGGTATATCGGGAGGTTTTTGCCGCCGCTTTCATTGATCGTGTTGTCCATCACTGGATCGCTCTTCGTATCGAGCCGATCTTAGAGGAACGCTTCCGGGAACAAGGAAACGTCTCCAAGAACTGCCGGAAAGGTGAGGGATGCTTGTCTGCCGTGCACTATCTGAATAACATGATAGTCGAGGTCAGTGAGAATTATACTGCCGATGCGTACATTTTCAAAGATGACCTGTTCAGTTTCTTCATGTCTATCTCGAAATCGTTGGTATGGGAAATGCTGAACATATTCGTAAGGGACAATTATAAAGGCGATGATATTGAATGTTTGCTTTACCTTCTAGCCGTTACTATCTTTCATTGTCCACAAAATAAGTGTATCAGACGCTCTCCCGTCTCCATGTGGGACAAACTTCCCAGTAATAAAAGTCTGTTTCATAATGACCCTGACAGGGGAGTGGCTATCGGGAACCTGCCGTCACAACTCATAGCTAACTTCTTGGCGTCTGTTTTCGATTATTATGTAATGGTGATGTTAGGATTCAGGCATTATGTACGCTTTGTTGATGACTTTTGTATTGTGGTGAAATCTCCGGAAGAAATATTGTCCAAAGTCCATCTTCTTGATGGTTTCCTGAAAGAACAACTCCTTTTACGGTTGCATCCACGCAAACTGTATCTTCAGCATTATAAAAAAGGAGTCTTGTTTGTAGGGGCGTTCATTTTGCCTGGTAGAATTTATGTATCTAACAGGGTGGTTGGTAACACATATAACGCTGTCAGGAAATTTAATAAAATAGCTGAAAATGGATTTGCAGAAGCGTATGTTGAGAAATTTGTGAGTACAATGAATTCTTATTATGGCTTGATGAAACACTTTGCAACGTACAATATCCGCCGTAGAATTGCAGCGATGTTACTTCCTGAATGGTGGGAATATGTTTATATCGAAGGACATTTTGAAAAGTTTGTATTGAAGAATAAATATAACCATAGAAAACAACTAATTAAACATATCAAAAAACATGGATCAAAAAAATATCTTACCGCGTGGGATTGCTAAGCCTATCGAGCAACAGTCGGACGGAACCTGGATTGTGCGTCATCACTTCCGGGTGGTTGGTACCAGTGAGAATGGTGAGGAACTGGTAACTTTTGCCAGTTCGGAATATCCCGAGAAACCTACCTTGCAACAGATTCAAAGAAGTATTGACCGTTATCGGGTGTGTCTTACAATGTATGGAGATACGATTTCAGACGAAATAGAAAAGGTTGATCTTTCCGTGTATATGTTTACGGATTAATAGTTCAATCTGTTGGTTGTTTTAGGGGTGCTTTTCAAGCATCCCTTTTTTATTTATGGAAAAAGTGAAAATTATAATGTCTTGTTTTATAGATATTTATCATAGAATTGATTTCCAAGATTTTCCATTTTTGTAAAACTCGTTATTATACTCAATACATTTGTTCCATACAGAATATTTTATTAATAATTAAACGCTATGAGTATGGGTATAAAAGTATTGTATGATTGGATTTTGCAATCTAACCGACCGGCACACGTCAAAGCCGGGATGTTCGTCTTTGTTGTAATGCTTGCCTTCTGTTTCCTTCTATTAGGCATTGATTTCTGTGAATCTGCTATTGTTTCTTTAACGACAACCGCCATTGCCGCAATAGTGGTTGAGTACATTCAGAAAAAGTGCGGGTTCATCTTTGATTGGCTTGACGCATTAGCTACTGTTTTGCTTCCTGGGCTGATTACTGTGTTTTCAATATTGGTAGTAACTTTATGATTAATATTATGAGATGGTTATATGAGCTATTTAATGTAGACCAGATACGAATTATTTTCGTTTCGATGTTCAGTTCTCTTCTTGCTTATTTAACGCCGACTAAAGGTTTTCTTATAGCATTAGTTGTAATGTTTGGATTTAATATTTGGTGCGGAATGAGGGCTGATGGTGTTTCAATTATACGTTGTAAAAACTTTAAGTGGGATAAGTTTAAAAATGCCTTGGTTGAACTTCTTCTCTATCTTACCTTAATTCCGCAACACTATAATTTAACTTTATTTATAAGTTCCTGAGCAACAAAAAGTTGCTCAGGATTTTGCCATGTCAGATTTTTCACTTATCTTAGTGTTGCAATTCAAAACAAGCGTAAATCGTAACAAGACATGGCAAAGGTACAAATAAAATCTGAAAAACTCACACCTTTTGGAGGAATTTTTTCAATCATGGAGCAATTTGACTCCATGCTTTCACCTATTATCGACCAGACACTTGGTCAGAGATGCAGCAGTATCATCGGATAT
>NZ_GG774800.1:205548-258178 GCF_000163675.1 Bacteroides sp. D22
CTCCGTACCTGCCAAGTGGATCATGACAGCAAGGCAATACGTGCTGAATATCTATACAGAAAACCGGGCTTATGCAAGACCTTTCAAAACAGAATTCGGATAAGAATCCTTTCTTTCCGGTTAGAATCTGCGTATTACCTCAAGTCGCATCGTGGGGTAAGGGGATGGTGGCTACATATTGATGTTGTGCTGTTGCTTTTTACTGAAAGCTGCTACTAACGACTCATAAATCTACCCTTAATCGTGTATTGGATGATAGTTGCGGATTTTAGGTCTTATAATCATTGAGGTAGTCTTCTCCTTTATGAGCTTGATAGGAGACGGTGAGAACTCATTGTTAGTTATTAAGACTATTACGTATGTATTTTCTTATGTATATCTTCAGAACGCATTTAAGAATCTGATTATTGCTTATCCTAGAAACAAAGGGTTTCGTATAATTTACCATGTAATACGTTTTGAATTTAAGCGGGCTACGCCTACACATGTACAAGGAATTATTGATAGAATCGAAAACGAACTAGATAAAGAGGAAAGATATGAAAATATTGATTGATAACGGTCACGGTAGCAATACTCCGGGTAAGTGTTCTCCAGATGGCAGGTTAAGGGAATACTCCTATACCCGTGAAATTGCTGGGCGTGTAGTATTTGAATTGCGTAAATTAGGTATTGATGCGGAACTGGTTGTGAAAGAGGAAATAGATGTTCCTTTGTCAGAACGTTGTAGGCGAGTGAATGAATATAAGACTTCTGAAGCAATTCTTATTTCTATCCATTGCAATGCAGCCGGTAATGGTTTAAATTGGATGCAAGCACGTGGTTGGGAAGCATGGACCAGTGTGGGACAGACAAAAGCCGATAAGCTGGCTGACTGTCTGTATGCTACTGCTGAAGAATGTTTGTTTGGAATGAAAATACGGAAGGATATGGCAGACGGTGATCCAGATAAGGAGAGTAGTTTTTATATCTTGAAACATACGAAGTGTCCGGCTGTTCTGACGGAGAATCTGTTTCAGGATAACAAAGAAGATGTGGATTTCCTGCTGTCAGAGGAGGGGAAACGGACTATTGTTTCTCTTCATGTGAAAGGAATTTGTAAATATCTGAAAGTATGAAAATGCTAATCTATATAACCATGTTCTTAACATTAGGAATATGGTTTGCTTCATGTAAGACTTCTCGCAATATTGGAATGCAAAAACAGGTGGATTATAGGGGAGAATTTCAGTTCCTTCGAAATGCTGTTGAGTCGCTAAGAACTGATGTAAGTAAACAAACGAAGATTACGACTGACAAATTGAGTGATTTGAAGATTGAAAATACAACAGTTTATTTTTCTTCTCCTGATTCAATCGGGAAACAATATCCTATAAAAGAAAGTACTACTACTGCATCTAAGAGAGAGCAAGAACGAATGGAAATAGATGAAACATTATCTTTAGCTTTGAAACAGTTTTCTAATAGGTTGGATTCGTTAAATGGTAAAGTTGATGTTATGTTGAATCTGAAAGAGAAGATAGTAGAGATTTCTTGGTGGGATATATATAAAGGTAAATTGTATTGTGCTATTGTTGGCTTATTAATAATTATTTTTCTGCATTATGGTTATAGAAACAAGTAATGCACTTGTTGTATAGAGATTTACTTGTATAGAGTGTCTTGCAAAAAAGTCACTAATATTAAATATAGAATAAATATTTTACTATATTTGCGTTTGAGTAACTGTATTATGCATTGAAAAAGAATATGAATAAAAGAAACATTATAATTGTAACCATCTCTATTGCAACAAATATAGCGTGTATTGCTTTAACATTTTGGGGAAATATTAAAAATAATGGTACTATAACAACTGATGCTTTCATTGGTATTATAGCCTCATTAATTGGAATCTGTGTAACGATTGTTGTTGGTTTCCAAATCGCTAACTTCCTTGAGTTACGTGAAGTAAGAAAGCAAGTGGAGCAGGTAGAAAAACAACGCGCGGAGCTTGAGGCATACAAACAATCTGTTACTGGTAATCTTCATACAGCAAGAGTTGGAGTAGCAAATGCTTTTGGTATTTTATCTGTAGTAGAAAGAGGAACATTGCTTGGATTTGCGGCACGAGTAAGTTCAATTGTATGTGATAATCTATATTCAACACCTGGAGATATTTTGCTTGCGAGATATCAGCAGTTATATTCAGAAATGTCTCATTTTCTACAAACTGATGACTGTATTGAAATGATATACCCTATCATTAATAATCTTAAATATATTGATATACCTAAAGATAAGGAGCAATATAATGAAATAATGAAGTTGCATTTTGAAATTATTTCTGTAGTAGATAATGCAAAACAGAAAGCTGATAATAAATAGAAATAATGATATGAGTAAGAGGTAGCCGAATAGCTACCTCTTTGTTTTGTAGCCCTCCCTATCAACAGCACACAATCAAACTCCTTGGAAGGGTTACATAAGATAGTACTAATATATAATTGAAAAGTTCGGTAAGGATATAAAAAAAGTGAGGGGAACCACCCCCTCACCAAAGTCAAACCAAAATAATCCGAATTATGTCCGTATTATCTTGATGTTGCAAAGATACTACTATTTTTTGATAAAGCAATAAAAATCCCTGCATCGGCTCAAATGCAGGGATGGTGTCAAATAAGAGCTTAACTGATTTTTAATGATGTCTGATGAATCATTTCGCTAACATCGTTCAAAGCGTTCAGGAACGTTTTGAGTTCATTGTCAGTAAAGCGAGCCTTTTTCCCGTTGACCATATTCCCGTTAATACGCTGATATAGCCAGTTTCTACTTTTACCAAAATATTTCTTTGCAATATAACTGAATGAGATTGCTTCGGGCAATTCTCCAAGTTTATCACGTAATATGGCTTCTTCCGCTCTTTCTATATAATCATTGCAGGCGTTTACCGTTGCTTTTAGCCCAGTTTCAGATGCTTTTTTGTAGGCTTCCTTTTGGGCTTCCGGTAGTTTATTATATTTATCCTGCATTTCCTTTTTGAAAGCTTCTTTTTCTTCTGTGGTTTTTAGTTCTTTGAATCTTTCAAAGTCAGCCTGCATTTCTTTTGTTGGCAGGCAATCATTCCAATCTACCATAGCTTTTAATGTTTGTCCCTCCCCGAAGGGAGGGATGTTAATTACAACTTTTTTAATTTCTCTTGGATTTCGTTCATCCGATCGAGTATGTCATTTATAAGCGCTTCCCGTTCTTTGGCATTTTCAGGAACCCCATAGGCCTCGTGAAATGAAGCGAGAAGTTTTAAATTCTCATACTCTTGTTCTAATTCTTTTTTTTCTTCATCTTTCATCAGTTAAACATTAAAATTAAGAACTCTTATTTGACACTACAAAGATAATAAGCATTTGGTTATTATGCAAATTCTTAGTGATTTATTTTATATGTGATTATTCATTTTTCAAGTTGTCAAGTATTTCCCTGATTGCTTTATCAGCGTGTTTTCTCATTATTGTGACATAGTTGAAGATTGGTCTATCTTCTTTCATTGATTGCCCGATACAGTATTCCAGTGTACTAAGAGGAATTCCCAGGTCATATCCATGTTGGACGAAAGATTTGCGGGCTGAATATAGGGTGAATTTATGCCTGATTCCTGCCACCTTGCCTAATTGACTGATTTTCCTGGCCAGCAGGTTATAGCAGGAGGTATAGTTCTTGTATTTCCCGAATATGATTTTCCCTGTATTCTTTTTCATATACTTTTTTATAATGGGCTTTGCTTCTTCGGGAATGGAAAAGGAAATCAGGGAGTCCCCTTCTTTGGTGTTTTTGGTCTTTTTCCGGATGTAGTTTATTTCATCCGTCCGGAAATCGTATGCTAGTATGTCTACTAGGTTCATGCCGGCAAGATAATAAGTAAGCATGAAAATGTCCCGTGTGACGTTGAGATTGTAATGCTCTAAATTGGCATCCCTGATTGTCTTGAGTTCTTCGACGGTGATTTGCGTTTCCCTCTTTTGAGCTGATGGAATTCTGGCTGTGATGAAAGGGTCGATATCGTAGGTGACGTATCTCATCTTTATAGCATAGTTAATGATAACCTTTAGCAGGGTTATGTAGATGTTAATTGTGGTGCTTGACAGCTTTGTCTTTTTGAGCCATGATATGTACTGGTTCATTCTGATAGGGGTAATATGTTCCATGAGAGAACCGTTCCCGATGAATTGCATAAACTTGTTTGTGGCCAGCCGATAGAGTTTGTATGTCTTGGTACGTTCTTCTTCATCTATTTGGGACAGATATTCATCCACGACATCTTCGAACTTACGGTGCTTCTCTCCGTTTAACGGGTTAGTTATCATTTTGACTAATTGCGTGCACGTGAGTGAATCGGGGTAGTCCAGTTCCATGTATCGCTTGAAATAAAGGTTGTATAGCTGTTGTAATTTCGTATTGAGAAACTCTTTGTTTGGACGGTGTACTATTTTCCCGTTCTTAAACTCGTTTTCTCTTACCACTATATCCGTGGTGATGAATCTCGTTTCAGAGTTGTGTGCGACTCGAATTCTTATTTTGTGTGTCCCGTCTGATAACTTCTTTGCGGGAACTATTACCAATGTTAATGTAGCCATAATTTGTGTTTTTAGGGTAAAAATGGCGTTTTCGACCATTATTTTTTTAACATCCTATTGTAATTTGCTTATAATCAGATTCTAATCGGGGAATTTTCCGACCATAATCCGACCATTTTATAGCGTCAAAAGTGACGTTTTTGTTCTCTAATATAGACTACTAATTGATAAGAAAAATAGTTCGATTGTGCTTTTAATATGCTGTATATCAATAAAATAAAAATCGGAAGCTCATGCTCGCTCGCAGGCTTCCGATCAACACAAAAACTAAACTAGACTTAACTAAACTATTCTATTCTTGGAATTTCACAATCCCTTTCTGTTCTTTGCAAAGGTAGATATAAAACGGATTTTGGCAAACTATAATCGACAAAAATCACTTTTTTACCGATAAAATAATGAATAATCAGCTCCTTTCGTCAAGAAAAGTCTGAAAAACTTGCTTGTAACTATCGCTGATAGGAATATATGTCTTGTCAAACACGATACGTCCGCGGTCAATCACACGTATTTTATCTTTCTGTACGATGAAGGAGCGGTGCACACGTATGAAACGACTGGATGGCAAGAGCTCTTCCATGGCTTTCATACTCATCAGTGACAGGATAGGTTTGGGAGCGTCTTCCGTATATATTTTGATGTAATCTTTCAGTCCTTCGATATACATGATTTTCTTCAAGTCCACTTGTACCAGTTTGTAGTCACTTTTCACAAAGATACTGTCTATCTCTTCCGGTTTCTGCACGAGTTCGAACCATTGGAGAGCTTTGTTGGCAGCTTGCAGGAAATCAACGTATGAGATTGGTTTCAGCAGGTAATCGAGTGCGTTGACACGATAACCGTCGATGGCATACTGTCCGAAAGCGGTGGTAAACACAATACGGGTATGCGGATCTACCATCTTCGAGAACTCCAGACCGTTAAGCTCCGGCATCTGAATGTCCAGAAACAGGAGGTCGACCTCTTCGCCCGGCAATTCTTTCATCGCCTGAACCGCACTGGAATACTTTCCTGCAAGTTGCAGGAACGGAGTCTTACTCACATAACTCTCTAACAAGCTAAGAGCTAAAGGCTCATCGTCAACGATTGCACAACGTAACATCATACTATTTTATATCTAAAGTTTTATATCCAAAATCTTGTACTTGACGCTTTATACTAAACATTGGTACTTGACATTTTATACTGAACGTTTTTCTTTCTACTCTCTAATCTTGATACTCAATCTCGATTCGTATACCTTTTCGTCTTTTGAGACGCCTTTCAACCACGTATAAGCTCCGGGATAAAGTATCTCCAACCGACGGCTGACTTGTTCCAATCCCACGCCCGATCCACTCTTATCCTCCACTGTCTTAGGATGATTACTATTGCGGATTTCACAAATCACTTCCTTATCATTCTCCAAAATATGAATACTGATGAAACTCGATTCAGTAGGGGAGATGCCATGCTTGAAAGCGTTCTCTATCAAAGAGATAAAGATAAGCGGGGCAATGAGCGTCTGACTGTCGGGCTGAATATCGAATTTAGTAATCATTTGCACGTTGGCGGACAGACGGATGCGCATCAGTTCGATGTAATTGCGGATAAAATCGACCTCCTTACAGAGAGGAACGTATGTCTGCTGGTTATCATATAACACATAACGAAGCAGTTTGCTCAACTCCTGAACTGCCTGTTGCGCCTTGTCCGAATCAAATGCAATCAATGCATAGATGTTATTCAGCGTATTCAGCAGAAAGTGAGGGTTCAGTTGGTTTCGCAGGTTCTTCAGTTCCGCTTCCGCACGATTCCGTTCCGCCTCTTTTCGGGCAGCTTCATTCTGTGTCCATCGGGCACTCATGCGGATAGCGGCACTTAGTCCGATAGTGAATACGAGACTCAACATATCCCTAAGGAAAAACAACCATCCCGGAGGCATCCCTGGTCTTTTTGATTTGGGAGCGAATGACGGATCGAACGTCAGACTTTGCCAGAGATGAAGCAACACACCGATGGCACATAAAAAGATAATATTGTAGACCACATATCTTTTGGCCTGACTCTGGAAAAGATAGCGCGGCACAAGAATGAAATAATTCACGTAGAACACAATCATGAAAGAGAGTGGTACGGCAAGGTGGCGTGTATAAGCCATCCAATTAATGTTCCCGTTCCCACGTTCGACGAAGAAGAACGGGAAACCGAACATAATCCCCCAGCTGATAATATGTATCAGTACTTCTAGGGGACGACGTGCGGATGTAAAGGTTTGTTTCATAAAGACAAAGATAATTCTTTTATTGGTAATTATCCATTTTATTCGTATCTGATGGCTTCTATCGGATCTAAATCTGCTGCTTTCTTAGCCGGATACCATCCGAAGAAGACTCCTGTAACTGTACATACTGCGAAGGAGAGGAATACGCTCCACGGCTGGATATAGATAGGCCAATGCGCTACGCTCTTGACAATCCAGCTGGCTCCGCAGCCGATAATCACTCCGATGATACCTCCCGTGATACTAATCATGATGGCTTCGATGAGGAATTGACTTAGAATGTCGACCCCGCGTGCGCCGACAGACATACGCAGACCGATTTCACGGGTACGCTCCGTAACGGATACATACATGATATTCATAATCCCGATACCACCCACTACCAGCGAAATACCTGCGATGCAAGCAAGCAGGGTAGTCATCAAATCGGTGGTTGAGTTGAGCATCGTGCTCAATTCCTGTTGGGTGCGGATGGTGAAATCATCGTTATCCGAAGCCTTCAGTTTATGGTTGCGGCGGAGGATTGTACTGATTTCGTCAGTTGCATAGTCCGTCATATCTTCGGTGAGGGCAGAGGCAAACACTCCCTGCAAATACGTAACGGCAAGCAGACGTTTCATCACGGTGGTATATGGTGCAAGCACTACGGCATCCTGGTCTTGTCCCATAGAGTTGTACCCTTTTGCTTTGAGCACTCCTACTACACGGAAAGGTATTTTGTTGAAACGGATAATCTTACCAACCGGATCACTTCCGTCCGGAAACAGATTGTCGACTATGGTCTTTCCAATCACGCACACTTTGGCCGAGCTCTGTATGTCAGCTTCTGTAAACATATCTCCGTTCTCAACAGTCAGTTGGCGAATATCGAGATATTCTGTTCCGACACCGTTCACCGAAGCCGGATAGTTGTTGTTACCGGCAATAAGCTGTCCCGATGACGAGACATTGGGACTGATGGCAGACAGGAAACTGGTCTCATCGCGCAAGGCCTCGTAGTCGGCTAGCTTCAAGGTCTGCATCGCAGACGGGTCCTGCCGGACACCTCCACGCATATCGGCTCCCGGATGAATCATAATCATGTTCGATCCCATCTCGGAAATCTGCTGCTGGATGCTTTTCTTCGAACCTTGTCCGATAGCCAGCATCGTGATGACGGAAGCAACACCGATAATGATACCGAGCATGGTTAGAAAAGCACGCAGCTTATTGTTCGCCAATGCCCGGAGAGCTATCTTTAATAAATTAGTTCCATTCATGTTTATAAAGTTATGGAGTTATTAATGGAGTTATGAAATTATAAGGCTATTATAAGGTTATAAAGTTATGAGACTGTAAAATGTTGGCGTGATGCTCTAAGCATATCATCTTATAACTTCATTGTTCCTTATCACATGAATTGCTTCTTATAACTTCATTACTCCTTATCACATTAATTAATCCTCGTCGTTCTTTGGCAATGCCGCCAGTGCTTCGGCGGCAGACAGAATTTTGGGATTGGTCGTATCTTCTATAACCTGACCGTCACGCAGCCGGATATTCCGGCTGCTATATTGCGAAAGTTCGGGATTATGTGTCACAAAGATAATCGTACGTCCCTCTGCATGAAGTTTCTGAAACAGTACAAGTATCTCGAAGGAAGTACGGCTATCGAGGTTTCCGGTCGCTTCGTCGGCAAGAATCACTGCCGGATTGTTGACCAAGGCACGTGCAATGGCTACCCGTTGCATCTGTCCGCCGGACATCTGGTTGGATTTGTGTTCCAGACGATCCCCCAATCCTACGGCCTGTAAAGACTCGATGGCACGTCGGCGACGTTCGGAAGCACTGACGGCAGAGTTATACATCAGCGGTAGTTCCACATTTTCCACAGCCGTTGTTTTAGGCAACAGGTTGTAGCTTTGGAACACGAATCCAATCTTCCGGTTTCTTAGTACCGCACGTTGAGGCTTGCTCATCGTACGTACGGGAATATCGTTGAGCAGATACTCTCCGCTTGTCGGGGTGTCCAGGCAGCCTAATATATTAAGCAGCGTGGATTTTCCCGAACCGGAAGTACCCATGATGGTGACAAACTCCCCTTCATTGATATTGAACGAAACGCCCCGCAATGCGTGAACGGTTTCGTCGCCTACCTGAAAGTTACGTTTGATATTTTGTATTTCAATTACTTTTTTCATTGTAAATAATGTGCTAATGCGCCAATTCGTTATTGGCACATTGAATAATTATTTTTTCTTCTTACTTCCCGGAGGGCCCGGCATGAACGGACTTCTTTCTCCACCATTTTCCATATTTCCTTCAGGGCCCATGTTTTCACCGGGCATTACACCTATAGTAGCTTCTGTTACCACCTTTGTCCCTTCAGGAATACCACTGATAATTTCGGTGGATATGCCGTTGCTGATTCCCACTTCTACCGGATGAGCGGTGAATGTAGTTCCTTCGTGCGTCCAAAGTTTATGTTCGCCTTCGCAATCTTTCACGATGTCATTTTTACCGATCAGCGGTTTTTCCGGTGTGAATCGTAAGGCTTTGTTCGGAACGGACAATACGTCTTTTTTGTCAAGGATATAAATCGTGACATTAGCCGTCAAACGCGGTTTTAGTTTCAAGTCGGGGTTGGGGGCAGAGATGACTACCTCGTAGGTAACTACGGTGGTAGTGCTGCTCGTGCTGCTCGTACTGCTTGCGTCGCCCAAACGAATCTGTGTAACCACACCTTCGAATACATCATTCGGATAAGCATCTACCGTGAAGCTGGCACGCTGACCTTCCATTACACCGCCTATATCCGCTTCATCCACATCGGCTACTACCTGCATTTGTGTCAGGTCGGCAGCAATGGTGAACAGAGTCGGAGTTTCGAATCCGGAAGCAACGGTTTGTCCTGCTTCTACATCACGGCTGATAACAACTCCGTCAATCGGTGAAGTAATGGTAGCGTAAGATAGGTTACGTTCCGCTTTCGCGAGCGATGCCTTACTGCTGTCATAGCTGCTTTTCGCTTTCTGATAATTGTAGAGTGCCTGTTCGAAGTCCGTATCGCTAATCAATGACTTTTCGTGCAAGCCTTTGCTGCGTTCATAATTCTTTTTCTGATATTCATATTCAGCTTTCGCACCATCGTAAGTTGCCTGCTGTGAGGCCAGTTCACTTTGCAATGTGACGCGGTCCATCTCAGCAATCAGTTGTCCTTTGGTTACTTCCGAGTTGTAGTCTACGTAAATTTTGTCGATGATACCGGACACCTGCGTACCGACTTCTACTTCTGTCACCGGTTCGATCGTTCCGGTAGCAGTCACCGAATTTGAAATATCGCCTTTACTGATAGTAGCGGTGGCGTACGTCACTTTGTGTTTGGCGGGTGAACCGGCAAAGAGCCATATTCCTGCTCCTACAACCACAACGACTACTACGGCGATTAGAATAATCTTTTTCGTTTTCATTCGTTTATTATGCTTTTACTTATTTATAATGCTGATTTTATACTCTTTATAAAGCTAATTGATCTCCCTGATAGAACTTCAGCAACTGCGTATTCAGTATAGCCATATATTTAGCCTGAAGCTGTTCCTGCTGTGCTTGCAGCAAATTATTCTTTTCAGTAAGGAGTTCTACGGTATTCTTCATTCCCAGATTAAACTGTTCGCTAATCAACTCATAGCTGATTTGTGTACTTTTCAGCTTTTCGTTTGCGGCAGCATAACGCTGTTGCGCGCTGTTGGCATCCAGCCAAAGGCTTTCAATGGTTTTGTACAGTGCCTTTTGTTCGTCAAGCAAGGATAACATGCTCGTTTCGTACTGCAATTTAGCTTTTTGTACGGCACTTTTCGTTTGACGGTTATTGAAGATAGGCACACTGACAGACAGTCCGATAGAGTTGTTCCATCCGTTCTTCACTTGTTCTCCGAAGGTAAAGTCGCTGCCGCTGGTATGGTTGGTTCCGATTCCTGCGCTAAGGCTGATGGTAGGGAAATAGCTCGATTTAGCGATATTGATACCCAGTTCAGAAGCCTCTACATTCAGTTTGCTCGCTTCAATCTCCGGACGAAGGCTCAATGCGCTGATGTACACATCTCTTTTGGTAGGCAGCGGAGCCAGTACATTTTCGTCGGACAGGGCAGGGAGGTAGATGTTCATTTCATTCTCCCCATCCAGTTCGAGCAGTTGTTTCAGTTGTAATTTGTAATCTTCAAGAGTGGCTTGCGCTGTGACAAGTTGGTATCGGTCGGTGCTCACCTGTGCTTCCAGTTGCGCGAGGTCGCTTTTGGCAATACTTCCGGCATTCAGAAGTTCCTGTCCTCGGTCGCGCTGCGCAATGGAAACTTGCAGGGTGTTTTCGTTTACTTTCACAGATTCGGCTGCATAAAGAATCTGGATATATACTTGAGCGATGGACTCTTGAATATTATTTTCGGAAGTCGCCACATCCAGCTCGGCCATCTGATTATTCAACTTCTCCTGTTGGATCGTTTTTAGTCGTTTATTACCATTATATAGAGTCCACGAAGCATTCAGTCCATAATTACCGTTGTAGCTCGTTTTGCTGTTGCTACTGATAATCTCGCTACCGCTCACCCGGCTACTTGTCTCCTGATACGGACGATTCACCACCTGATGGCCGGTAGAAAACGAAAGGCTGGGAAACAAGGCAGCTTTAGCTGTCTTCACATCAATCTGCGTGCTGACCGCAGTGATCCGGTTCTTACGAATTGTAATGTTCTGTTCCTTTGCATAGTCGATGCATGACTGCAAGTCCCATTGATCCGGGATTTTCGTTTCTTTCAGCGTATCGACTTGCAGCGGAGAAACCTGGGCAGATATGCCGGACAGCATACCTGCTCCAAGAAATGTCATCACTGTCAATCTTCTTACATTTATCATATTCATACTTCTATTGATTTACTGTTAGCGAAGGTACGTACATATTATATATGCCGCAAAAACGATAGACGGATGACGTTATTTCGCCGTTAAATGATTTTTTTCTGTCGATAGGTAGGTTTTTGAAGAAAAACACGACAAATCTTGCAACTTTTTTGACTACTTGTTTGTTTTAATTATAAAAAATGTATATTTGTACTCATTACAAATTATAACGTAAACATATGAAGAATACACTGCTTACGATCTGGAACTTCTATTTGGATGGTTTCCGTAGTATGACCTTAGGACGTACCCTATGGGTTATTATTTTGCTGAAATTATTCGTCATGTTCTTCATCCTCAAAATGTTCTTTTTCCCTGATTTCCTCGGCGACCACCCAACGGATGCCGATAAAGGTACATACGTGGGAAATGAACTGATAGAACGTGCCATCCCCGATAAATCTACTGATTTTTAACTCTTAAACTACATAGGATTATGATTGAAAGTATTGACACCTCGCTGATCGATTGGTCGAGAGCCCAATTTGCGATGACAGCCATGTACCACTGGATTTTTGTTCCCCTCACACTTGGACTGGCAGTGGTGATGGGAATCATGGAGACGCTGTATTATAAAACAGGCAACGAATTTTGGAAAAAGACTGCCCAGTTTTGGATGAAACTTTTCGGTATTAACTTTGCCATCGGTGTGGCAACGGGGTTGATTCTGGAGTTTGAATTCGGTACGAACTGGAGCAATTATTCGTGGTTTGTAGGGGATATCTTCGGTGCTCCGTTGGCTATTGAAGGTATTCTGGCATTCTTTATGGAAGCTACGTTTATCGCGGTTATGTTCTTCGGATGGGGAAAAGTAAGTAAACGTTTCCACTTGGCTTCCACCTGGCTGACAGGATTGGGAGCTACGATTTCTGCGTGGTGGATTCTCGTTGCCAACGCATGGATGCAGCATCCGGTAGGCATGGAATTCAATCCTGACACTGTCCGTAATGAGATGGTTGATTTTTGGGCGGTGGCTACCTCGCCTGTAGCAGTCAATAAGTTCTTCCACACGGTATTGTCCGGCTGGGTGTTGGGTGCTATTTTTGTGGTCGGTATCAGTTGTTGGTACTTGCTGAAGAAACGAAATCGTGAGTTTGCACTGGCCAGTATCAAGATTGGTGCAATCTTCGGATTGGTAGCATCGTTGCTTTCTGTTTGGACGGGTGACGGTTCCGGTTATCAGATTGCCCAGACACAACCGATGAAACTGGCAGCAGTGGAAGGTCTGTATGAAGGCGGAACGAATGTCGGTCTGGTCGGAATAGGAGTATTGAACCCTGAAAAGAAGACTTACAACGATGGGAAAGATCCTTTCCTCTTCCGTTTTGAAATCCCGAGTATGCTTTCTTTCCTTGCCGAGCGTAATGTGGACGGTTACGTTCCGGGCATTACGAATATCATCGAAGGTGGGTATCAGTTGAAAGACGGATCGAAGGCTCTCTCTGCTGCCGAGAAGATAGAACGTGGTAAAACGGCTATCGGCGCATTAGCTGCCTATCGTGCTGCAAAGAGTGCCGGACACGAGGAGGATGCAAAGATTGCATATAATGTATTGCAGGAAAATATTCCCTATTTTGGCTACGGATATATCAAAGACGTGAACCAACTGGTTCCGAATGTTCCTCTCAACTTCTACGCATTCCGTATAATGGTAATCTTGGGCGGATATTTCATCCTGTTCTTTATAGTCGTTCTTTTCTTTATCTATAAAAAGGATTTGAGTAAGATGCGCTGGATGCACTGGATTGCTCTGCTGACAATTCCTTTGGGTTACATCGCCGGACAAGCCGGATGGGTGGTTGCCGAATGTGGTCGTCAGCCGTGGGCTATCCGTGATATGTTGCCTACGATGGCTGCTATCTCCAAACTGGATGTAAGCTCCGTGCAAACTACGTTCTTTATCTTCCTGCTCCTGTTTACAGTGATGCTGATTGCAGGTGTCGGAATTATGGTGAAAGCTATCAAGAAAGGACCGGACGCATAATACTTAATACTTATTACTTAATACTTGAAACTTATGTATATATTTTTGCAACAATATTGGTGGCTTGTCGTTTCCTTGCTGGGAGCCATACTCGTGTTCTTATTGTTTGTGCAGGGAGGTAATTCATTATTGTTCTGTCTGGGTAAAACCGAAGAGCATCGTAAGATGATGGTGAATTCTACCGGGCGTAAGTGGGAGTTTACGTTTACTACGTTGGTGACGTTTGGAGGAGCTTTCTTTGCTTCTTTCCCGTTGTTCTACAGTACCAGTTTCGGTGGTGCTTATTGGCTTTGGATGATTATACTTTTCAGTTTTGTATTGCAGGCTGTCAGTTATGAGTTTCAGAGTAAGGCAGGAAATCTGTTAGGTAAAAAGACATATCAGACTTTCTTGGTGATTAATGGGGTAGTGGGTCCTGTGTTACTTGGCGGGGCGGTGGCTACTTTCTTCACCGGTTCTGATTTCTATATTAATAAGGCCAATATGACAGACACTATAATGCCGGTAATCAGTCATTGGGGAAATGGCTGGCACGGGTTGGATGCGTTGACGAATATCTGGAATGTAATTCTCGGATTGGCTGTCTTCTTTCTTGCCCGTGTATTGGGATCACTCTATTTCATTAATAATATTGATGACAAAGAACTGACCGACAAATGTCGTCGCGCAGTACGCAATAACACAGTCTTGTTCCTTGTATTCTTTTTGTCGTTTGTCATTCGTACATTGGTGTCCGAAGGCTTTGCCGTTAACCCGGAAACGCAGGAAATTTATATGCAGCCATACAAGTATCTCACAAACTTTATCGAAATGCCGGTAGTGCTGGCTTTATTCCTGATTGGAGTGGTACTGGTTCTTTTCGGTATCGGAAAAACATTGCTTAAAAAGACTTTTGATAAAGGTATCTGGTTTGCAGGAATCGGTACGGTGCTGACTGTTTTATCTTTGCTACTGGTAGCAGGGTACAACAACACTGCCTATTATCCGTCATACACTGACCTGCAAAGCTCATTGACATTAGCCAATAGCTGCTCCAGTGAATTTACACTGAAAACAATGGCTTATGTTTCCATTCTTGTTCCGTTCGTGATTGCTTATATTTTCTACGCTTGGCGTAGCATCGACCGGCATAAGATTACCGAGAAAGAAATGGATGAAGGAGGACACTCATACTAATATATCATTTGCATATTAGTCTTTTGTCTGTGTATTAATAATTTTGTCCATACACTCATACATTGTCCATATAGAATTTTGAAATAGAGATTCTAGTCGGAACAAATAAACTCCCCTTATTTAACATCACTCTAAGTCATGGTAGAGAGATAAAATAAGGGGAGCTTTTTATATATTTTATACTTAACGTGTGTGCCTAAACACTTCGGGCATTATGACACCCTCGTTATGAATTACACTAATGCTAATTATTTATTGACTACATTCTCCGGTTTGCCAGAAATGTAAGCCTGAAGATTGCTGATTGCAATATTCATCAGACGTTCGCGAGCCTCTATGGTTGCCCAGGCAATGTGCGGAGTGATGTAGCAGTTCTTTGCTGTCAGCAATGGATTATCGGCACAAGGCGGTTCGGTAGAAAGCACGTCTACGCCGGCTGCATAAATCTTACCGCTGTTCAAAGCATCTGCAAGATCTTGTTCGTTGATAAGCGGTCCGCGACCGGTATTGATTAAGATGGCTGTCGGCTTCATCATGGCAAGACGGCGTGCATTCACCATTTCGCGTGTATCCGGTGTAAGCGGGCAGTGCAAACTGATAATATCGCATTCGCTGAACAATTGATCCAAATCCATCTTTTTGATTTCCGGTGGCAACTGGAAGTGAGATTTAGAAGTCAATGCGTACACTTGCATACCGAATCCGATAGCAACACGCGCTGTGGTATATCCGGTGTTTCCCAATCCTACCAGACCGATTTTCTTATCCCGAAGTTCCATCAACGGAGTGTCCCAAAAACAGAAATCTTTGTTGTTTGTCCAACGGCCTTTGTGCACTTCTTCGGAGTGGTGTTGCACTTGTTGAGTGATGTTCAGGATATGCGAAAATACCATTTGAGCAACGGAAGCGGTGCTGTATGAAGGAATATTAGTAACGACGATTCCCCGTTCTTTGGCAGCAGCTGTGTCTACCACGTTGTATCCGGTAGCCAATACACCGATATATTTCAGTTCGGGCAGTGCAGCCATGTGGTCTGCATTGATGATTACCTTGTTAGTCAGAATTGCTTCTGCACCGGCTGCACGTTCTAATACCTCTTCCGGAGCTGTACGATCATAAATTGTACATTCTCCAAGAACTTTCATACCTTCCCAGGATAAATCTCCGGGATTGGCGGCAAAGCCGTCTAAAACTACAATCTTCATTTCAATTTCAATATTAATAATAAGTTATACGTGTTTTCTTAACAACATATTGATATTATAGGCACGGATTATACGGATTTCACGTTTTCTAAAAAATAAAGCATCTGCGTAATCTGTGTCTGAAAAATATCATTTCTTGAATTTGTCTCCCCACAACTGTATCATCCGTTCGGCATGCTTCTGCTCTGCCGGATTGTTTTGCGGTTGCCATATCCGTTTGTCTTTCAGTTCGTCCGGAAGGAATTGCTGTTTGACAAAGTTACCTTCATAGCTGTGTGCATATTTATATTCCTGTCCGTAGCCCAGTTGCTTCATCAGTTTGGTCGGAGCATTGCGCAGATGCAAGGGGACAGGCAGATTGCCGGTTGAACGGACTAACTCCAGTGCGTCATTGATCGCGCTGTATGCCGAATTACTCTTCGGACTGGTAGCCAGATAAATCGTTGTTTCAGCCAAAGGAATCCGTCCTTCGGGCCAGCCGATTTTCATCAATGTTTCAAAGCAGGCGTTAGCGAGAAGCAGTGCGTTCGGGTTTGCCAAACCAATGTCCTCGGCGGCCGAAATCACCAGTCGGCGGGCAATGAAAGCAGGATCTTCGCCTCCTTCCACCATACGGGCCAGCCAGTAGATCGCTCCATCGGGATCACTGCCACGAATAGACTTGATGAAAGCGGAGATAATGTCATAATGCATCTCTCCATCCTTGTCGTATGCCAGCGGATTTTGTTGCAACCGTTCGGTCACCATTTCATCGGTGATGACGACAGTCTCTTCCGTTTCCGATTGCACAACGAGTTCCAATATATTAAGCAGCTTGCGGGCGTCTCCACCGGAGAAACGCAGCATGGCAGTTGTTTCTTTCAATTCAATTTTGCGTTCTTTCAATACGGCATCCGTGGTGATGGCACGTTGCAGAAGTTCCAATAAATCTTCTTTCTCCAAAGATTTGAGCACATAAAGCTGGCAACGGGACAGGAGAGGGCGGATGACCTCAAACGACGGATTCTCCGTTGTTGCGCCAATCAGCGTGACTGTTCCGTTCTCTACCGCTCCCAACAGAGAATCCTGCTGCGACTTACTGAACCGATGGATTTCATCGATAAACAGAATCGGGCTGGACTGTGAAAAGAAGCGGTTGCTCTTGGCACGTTCTATCACTTCGCGCACATCCTTCACACCGGAAGTCACGGCACTTAACGTATAGAAAGGGGTTTCCAGTTTGTTGGCAATGATTTGCGCAAGGGTTGTTTTACCCACTCCGGGAGGTCCCCAAAGAATAAACGAAGAGATGCGTCCTGCGTCAATCATTTTCCGCAAGATAGCCCCCGGTCCAACTAAATGTTTCTGACCGATATAATCATCCAAAGTCTTTGGCCGTAACCGTTCTGCTAGTGGTTGCATAATTTTTTAGAATACCATTAATACCATGAAGCGGATACCGTTTTTGTTGATACCCGGATTATCACGATAAGTGAAACGATGTACATACTCAACGTGCAGCAACTTGAAAATGTTGTAGATACCTACACTTGCTTCGACATACGGCACTTTCGGGTCCATCACGAAACTGGTGAACTTACCGTCGCGTGTCGGGAAACGGAACAAATCGGGATTGTTGCTCTTGAACGGATTGTTCTTGTCCGTCAATGTTCCCCACAAAGCACGTACACGGAACATTTCCCTCCATTTCAGGTTCTTGATAAGAGGAATACGGTTGAAGAGTTTTCCATTCATGTCGTATGATAATGACATGGAAGCGTAACGGTCGTTCAGGAATTCCATGTTATTAATCAAGTTGAACGTTTCGCGCTGGGTGATGTAGGACAAGTTGGCTTCCGGCAGGATTAACAACGGGAAAGGAACTGTGTTCCATTCTGCACCTGCTTTCACGCTGCAATCAATCTTTCCCCAGGAAGCCGGGAGCCAGAAACGTTTCCACACACTTGCTTCCGTGCGGTTAAAGTTATAATCCCCGCCCAATACTCCTTTGAAACCCATGGCATGAGTGAGCGTAAAGATAGGAGCGTCCAGCGACACAGGCACGCGGCGTTGCTTGGAGTTGACAAATGATTCGCCCGGCGCGTAACGTAGCGTCAGACTTGCTTCGGAAGTCGTGACATCGTGCACACGGGTTTGTGCGGCATCATTACGCAAATATTCCAGTTTGCCGGTAGGCTCGTCGTTACGGTGTCGCAACATGGCTTTCACTCCGAATCCGGTCAGCGTTTCGAGTTCATAATTAATGGTGGCGTCGCGCATATACGACATTTGGTCTACTGTCGTTGTCTTGACCGACAGGAAGATATTATCTTTATCCGTAAACAGGAATTTGTCCATCGGAGACATTACGTCATAACTGTACGTTGCCGAAAGATAATGTTTCGGGAACTCCCAAACCACATAATCGCGTTTGTTGAACGAATAAGTCACCGTTCCGCTATATTTCCAGCGTTCGTCTTTCAGACCGTACGCTCCGTATCCGCTCAAGAACCAGTGCTTGTCGAAATGAGCCGTAGTCATACCGCTCAACCGGAAACGGGTGCCATCAATGTAATTGCTCGAAATCATGGTGTTGATAGGGCCGATGTCCACTTTGCTCGGATGCTCTTTGCTTCCTGTCTCTACAAAGTTCTCAATCAGTGCTTTCGCTCCGAAGATGATGTATTTGAATCCCGGAATCTGTTCGAGACGGTTGACGAATACATCCATCGAACTTTCTTTCTTTGTCAATGGTACTTGACGGACACTCGCCCAGTACTCATCGCTTTTCGAGAGCATATCCGCTTCTTTTATCACGCTGCCTTTCAACCGGAACAGTCGTTGTTCAATAGGATCGAATTTATAATTACTATATTTCGTGGTTCGTTCCACCTGCAATCCACCTGCTGTTTTGTTGGAATTCCAGGAAAGGTCTACGGTCATGTCATCATCCGCCAATACCCAGTTGCCGTTGGGCAGTTGCTCATACTGTTGCGTGATGTCCATGCGGTTGACAAAGTTGACTCCGGTCTTTTTAGGCAGGTTCATTGTACATTTCTGAACGGCGTATGTAGAATCGTTCAATACATACAGATGGCCGGTGAATCCGAAGTCCTGCGAGTTTTGCGGAACAAAAGTAAGGTGGACACATTCGCGTTTGTTTACCATCAATGTATCCATCAGATAATATTTATAAAATGAGATGGCATTGTTACCGATCGGACTGACGAAACGCTGCTGAAGCAACCGGATATCATCATCGTAGATATTGATGTCGGCAAATACGTCTTTCAGTACGGTACCGAGCATATCTCCCGTAGAGAAAAATTCTTCTATACCATTGGAGTTCTTTCCTTTGATAATCGTTTTCTTGTTTTCGGGATTTTTGCGGTAGATGGTTTGCGAGGACGTTTCCTGTACGGAAATAGGGAGAATCAACTTATTGGTTGTTTCCGACACTTCCACCTGATCTCTTAAGAATGAATATTTCTTGTAGATACCTTTTTCAAGCTTTTCCGGTGTGAGGTCGTTGATAGACATTTTCATCTTCTCGTACTTGTCGTACTGATAGTACTCGTTCACTTCGAGGACTTGTGCCTTTTTGTGTTCGATTACCTTCTTCATGAATTCCACTGCCGGATTGTTTTTGCGGGAATATTTCTCCTTTTGAGGTTTCACGACAACCTCGTTCAGGAGCACATTATCCGGAGCTAACTTAACGTTCACTGTCTGATTGTTGGAACCAACCCGAACCGTTTTACTGATATAACCTACAGCGGAGAACACCAGTGTTCCTCCGTTTCTGCGGGTGTCAAGACTGTATTCTCCGTCAATATTGGTGATGGTTCCCATATCTCTCTTCTCCTGATAGTAAACAGAGATATACATCAATGGCTCGTGGGTAATCGAATCAGTGACTACCCCTTTAATTTGCTGCGCAAAAGCATTGGAAGCTACCAATACGAGTAAGAACAGTATAAGTATTTTGTTATATCGTTGTATCATAACGTTCGTAGTAGGGCTGCAAAGTTAACAAATAACTCTAAGGATAACAGAATATATAACTTTTTTTACCCATCGTTTTTGGTTGTTTACAAGCATATATCGTCCGATAATTCAAGGAACATCCCGCTGTTAATCCTTTTGATAAGGGCATTTCCGCATTTCGTTCTCCCGGTTCCGGTATTTGAAACCTTTGCTCCCGTTGTAGGGCACTTTTTGTTTCGACCCTTGAAACTTTTTGTTTCCCGGCATGAAACTGTTGGTTTCTCGGTGTGAAACACTTTGTTTCTCGGTGTGAAACTATTAGTTTCAAGGCGTGAAACTAACAGTCCCATGCCGGGAAACGGAATGGAACATGCCGGGTAAATGTTATTTGCTCGTAAGTATCTGTACAATACGCTCTGCGGTACGTCCGTCCCAACGTTCGGGAAGTTCGCCACGTTTCCATTCACCGTGCATCAGTGTATCCATGGTTTTGGCAAGCAGGGCAGGATCTTCTCCGACAAGTTCGTTGGTTCCCATGCGCCACGTTTCCGGATGTTCGGCATACGTGTTGAGTGTGATACAAGGAATACCTAGGAAGGTCGCTTCTTCGGCTACGTTTCCTGAATCTGTTATGATTCCTTTCGCCTTGTTTATCAGATAACCGAAGAACAGGTAGTTTTGCGGCGGCATGATATGGAGATTCGGAGCTTCGATGTCCAACTCTTTAATGGCATTACGTACGTAGGTATGTAGCGGTGCAACGATAGGCATACCGGCGGACTTGTCGATGATTGTTTTCATCAACTGACGCAGATTCTCCTTATTGCCGAGTAATACACGACGGTTGAGAGTAAATAGGAGATAATTTCCTTCTTGCAGTCCCAAGACGGAGAACCATATCGGTTTGAGCAAGCGGTTCCGGTTATAGCGGATGGCATCAATCAGAATGTTACCTACATAGTATACGTTTTCGCTTTCCGTTCCTGTCTGGTTCAGGTTGCGGTTGGCAACCATGCCGGCTGTGAACAGATAGTCGGATAGTCCGTCTGTAATCATGCGGTTGACTTCTTTCGGCATTTTCATATCGAAAGAACGGGTTCCGGCTACGAGATGCGCTACCTTGATACCTTGTTTCTTGGCAACGATGGCACAACTCATGGTTGCGGTCAAGTCGTCTACCACAAGGACTACGTGTGCCGGATTTTCCGTCAGTTCTTGTTCAAAGGCTACCATGATTCCGGCTGTCAAACTCGTTGGATTACTGCTTTCCACTCCCAGATATACATCAGGAGCTTTCATGTCGAGATCCGAAAAGAGAGAAGCATCCAGACTCGTATCGTCTTTCCTCCCGGTATAAACCAGTCGGTAAGAGATACTTTTACCCAGCGCCCGTGCGGCTTCAATAGCGCGTGTAATGGGAGCTATCTTCATAAAATTGGGGCGTGCCCCCGCAACAATTGTTATTTTCATATTGTTTCTACCTAATTCGGTTTAATTCGTGAAGCAAAAGTACATTTTCTTACGGAATTTATTCGTTACTTTGCATACAAAATAACAAATATATGCCCACATTCGTTCAAATTCTTGATTTTATAGGCACATTTGCCTTTGCTATTAGTGGTATCCGGCTAGCTTCGGCGAAACGTTTCGACTGGTTCGGCGCTTATGTGGTAGGACTTGCTACGGCTATCGGCGGCGGTACCATCCGTGATGTACTGCTCGACGTGACACCGGGATGGATGACTGACCCTATCTATCTGATTTGTACAGGACTGGCTTTGTTATGGGTCATCTGTTTCGGACGCTGGCTCATCCGGCTCAATAATACTTTCTTCATTTTTGATACCATCGGTCTGGCACTGTTTACCGTGGTAGGTGTAGGCAAGAGCATTGCTTTGGGGTATCCTTTCTGGGTGGCGATTATCATGGGTAGCATTACGGGAGCGGCCGGTGGGGTGATTCGTGACGTATTTATCAATGAAATACCTCTTATCTTCCGAAAGGAGATTTACGCAATGGCTTGCGTCGTAGGCGGTATTGCATATTGGATTTGCGATCTCGCAGGTATGGAGTCCTACGCTTGTCAGTTGATTGGCGGATCAGCCGTATTTCTGACTCGCATCTTAGCTGTAAAATATCACATTTGCCTGCCTATATTAAAAGGTGGGGAAGAGCCGGAAGAATAAAAAAGATATTGCCCGAGTGAATGTGTTCATCTTGTTTCTATCGGATAGCTAAGAATTAATAGTTTATATTATAAAATTAGGCACGGATTACACGGTTGCTGTATGGTAATCATCATTCTAACAACCGTGTAATCCGTGCAATCCACGCTAATAATACAAAATTATTTAGCCCGTTTCTCTTACTTGTTTTTTGTTTCTTACTTCTTACTTCTCTTCCTTTATATACAGCTCCCCCTGAAAACTAATGGACTGACGGTTTTGCATATTGACATCAATGCTTGCCGAACCATTGGGGAATACTTTGACTCTGTATTCATACCTGTCTTCGGGATTGCGTGCGATAAACTCGATGACGGCATTTCCTTTCTTATCCATTTCCATACTGTATTCTTTGAGCACAGCTTTAAAATTTAGCCCGTCGCCTCCGCCATAGGGGATGCTGTAAGCCCGTCCATAATAAGGCAGATAAGAAATGACCGAATCGTTTCTGATTTCCAGTGAGTAGGAAGATGTCAAAGGGATGGAGCGTCCGCGCATCGGCATGGCGGTGTTGACATCTATCTTGTAGTTTTCAGATTCAATCAGCTTCTTTACGGCTTCTTTCTTCTGTTCTTTCTTTTCCTTTTTACTTTGAGCCGAAAGGGTAGGGATGCCTACTAGCAAGGCTAGTAACAGCATAAAGATTTGTTTCTTCGTTCTCATATCAGTTGTATTTAGGTTGATGTATATATGTATAACAACCAAATATAAGAAAAAGACAGGGATAGTTCTGTTTCCTTTAATGAAAATTAAACAGAAATCCCTGTTATTTATAAGTTTAGACCAATTAAGGGCATAATCAACTTTTGAATAAAAACGCTTGGGAAGAAAATTAGAACAGGCTTTTAGAACTGTTCCAGTATTTCAATTCGTTTTTCAATGGGAGGATGAGTGGCAAACAATCCGTTGATTCCGCTGAATATACTTTTCGATTTCTTTTTAGGATTCTGTATAAATAATTGCGCCACGTCTTTCCTTTCTACTGCCTCGATGGCAGGATCTGCCGATATTTTGCGGAGAGCGCTGGCCAGTGCCAACGGATTCTTTGTCATTTCTGCCGATCCCGCGTCTGCCATGTATTCGCGTTTGCGTGAAATGGCAAAACGCATCAGGCTTGAGAAAAGATAACCGATGGCGGCTATCACTAAAGCGAGTAGAATGAAAAGAAAAATACCGCCACTACCTTTGCTGTTGCTGCGTACACGTATGTGTGTGATGGTATATAGGGTGATTTCTGTCAGCATGGAAAAGATACCGACAAAGACGATGGATATTATCAGCAAGCGCACGTCACGGTTGCGGATATGACTTAGCTCATGCGCAATCACTGCTTCCAGTTCTTCATCATTCAGTTTTTTGATGATACCTTCCGAGAGGGTAACAGTGTATGTACGTTCATTGATGCCGCTTGCAAATGCATTCAGAGAACTGTCATAGATGATATTGATTTTCGGCATCTTCATGCCTTGCGACATACATAGGTTTTCTACCAGGTTGTAAACGCGTTTATTCTCTATACGATCCAGCGGTTTGGAACCGGTGGCAGAATTGATAATGCTTGTGTTAGCCCAGTAGGCAATCAGAAACCAGATGATTACGATTCCCATGGTGTATGGCAATGAAGAGAGGAAGAAATGATTGACCATTGGCATTATTTCTATTTCCATACTCTTTCCGTATCCAAAAAGAACCAACAGGTAGCAGGATAAATAGAGGAGTGCTGCCACGAGACAGGGAAACAGGAACAGTAGAAACGCAGAGCGCAGATTATTCCGGCTCTGCTGTGTTTGGATTCCGACGTATTGCATGCGTGTTCAACTTTTGTAATTGAGTGGACGGTGTGAATAATGAGTTTAGAAACTTATTTTAGGTGCTTGATCCAGATTCGCACGTTCATTCTTCCCTAGGTCGAACATGATTTCTCTTTGGAATCCGGTCATTCCTGCTACTATATTCGATGGGAATGTCTGTACGGCGTTATTATATTCTTTGGTTGCCGAGTTGAAGTAACGGCGGACAGCAGCCAGTTTATTCTCTACATCAGCAATTTCTTCCTGTAATTGCAGGAAATTCTGATTAGCTTTCAAATCGGGATAAGCCTCGAGAGTGATTTTCAATCCTGCAAGAGCAGAGCTTAACTGGTTTTCGGCAGCTATCTTATCATCAATCGTTTTTGCGCCGACTGCACCGTTACGTGCCTGAATCACCCGGTCGAGCGTTTCCTTTTCGTGTGCGGCATATCCTTTCACGGTGTCTACCAGTTGGGGAATGAGATCATGGCGTTGTTTCAACTGTACATCGATGTCGGCGAACGCATTTTCACGATTGTTTCTCAATTTCACTAATGAGTTGTACATGGAAGCAAAGAAGATGCCCAGCAATACAATAATCCCTACAATAATAAGTATGGTCATAGCTTTTTGTTTTATTTAATAATATAAAATCAAAAGTAATCTATTTGGTTCTTTTAACCAAGTAGTAGGGGGTAAATTTCGCTAATACCACCTAAAAACTGTCAGAAAGCACCCAAAATCTGTCAATTGATAGAATTTCACCCTAAAAAATAACGGATCCTACCCTGCTTGATAAGCAAAATACCTTTAAACTTGCAAACATCGAGAAAAACGAAATATTAACCATAAAACCATTAAAGTATGAAAAGTTTAAGTTTCAGAAAAGATTTAATTGGAGTACAGGAAGAGTTGCTTCGTTTTGCTTATAAATTGACGGCCAACCGTGAAGAAGCAAATGACTTATTGCAGGAAACATCTTTAAAAGCATTAGACAATGAGGAGAAATATGTTCCGGATACAAATTTCAAAGGATGGATGTACACTATCATGCGTAACATCTTTATAAATAACTACCGTAAAATAGTACGCGATCAAACTTTTGTTGACACAACCGATAATTATTATCACTTAAATCTGCCACAAGATTCAGGATTTGAAAGTACGGAAGGTGCTTACGACCTGAAAGAAATGCACCGCATCGTCAACGCACTCCCCCGGGAGTATAAGATTCCTTTCTCTATGCACGTATCTGGTTTTAAATACCGCGAAATCGCAGAGAAATTAGGATTACCATTAGGCACAGTGAAGAGCCGCATATTCTTCACACGTCAACGTTTACAACAGGAATTGAAAGATTTTGTATAAATGAGGATAGCGCATACAAACAAGCTTATTAGCAGAAGGAGCAAAGAGATAGATTCTCATTGCTCCTTCCTTTTTTATAACCTAATTTTATTTACGATTAAACGATTTACGATGTACGATTGAAATTTGAATTGTGAATGAGGAGATACTTATGCAAAGATAAGTACTTATAATTCCAAAAGTTATTTCAATCGTACATCGTAAATTGTCTAATCGTAAATCACCTATTCGTCTAATCGTAAATTAAACTAGGTTATAAATTCTTTCTTGTTATTTGCTTTTCTTTTTTTTGCTTTTTTTCTTTTCAACGGCCTTCTCTTCCGGTGGGAATTTAGGAACCAGATTCATTAGCCGTAATATCTGACTTTGTCGTTTTAGTATGTATGACGAAGGTTTCGCCGAGTTAAATCGTATCGGGTTGGGGAGGGTGGCGGCGATGAGTGCACATTGTCCCCGGGTCAGTTTGTCGGCTGTTGTTCCGAACTTATTTTTTGCGGTTGCTTGTGCGCCGTAGATGCCATTTCCCATTTCTATAGAGTTGAGATAGACTTCCATGATTCGCTCTTTCGACCAGAAGAGTTCGATGAGAAACGTAAAGTAGACTTCGAGCCCTTTGCGTACCCACGACGATTGCGGCCATAAGAACACATTCTTGGCTGTCTGCTGACTGATGGTGCTTGCTCCCCGTTTCCGTTTGCGTGTTTCGTTTTCTTTCATCGCTTTCTTGATTTCTACGAGGTCGAACCCGTTGTGTTCGGCAAAACGGTTATCTTCGGAGGCTATGACCGCCATCGGCAGGTTGGGAGATATCTTATCAAAAGAAACCCACGTGTGCTTCCACGTGGGTTTATCTCCTGAAAAAACTTGCTGAACGCTTCGGATAACCATCAACGGAGTTACATAAACCGGCATGAAACGATAAATAATCACTGCCAGTAGCGTTGATGCAAAGAAGAAAATCAGCAGGTTGCGCGTATAGCGCAGTAATTTTTTAATGAGTAGCTGCTTGTGCATCTTTAATCATTTGCTCACTTGCGTACATGTATACTTCTACACGACGGTTTTGTTCGCGACCGGCAGCAGTGTCATTGCTTGCAACGGGATCGCTTTCACCCATTCCTTGTACACTCTTGATCTGATTGGTGGAAACACCGCAACTCAACAAGTAACTGGACACACTTTGCGCACGTTCTTGTGATAAGTTCAGGTTCTTTTGCTGGCTTTGTGCAGCAGTACTGTTCTTCCAGCCCTGGTTGTCGGTATATCCGTAGATAGACACGTCCATATCCCGGTTCTGGTTGAGCACATTGTTGGCAAACTTGCTTAAAGCAGATTTAGCAGCAGCACTTAGATTTGCATTACCGGTAGTGAAAAGAATACCCGAGTCGAATGTTACTTTCACGGCTTGCAATCCGTTGTTGTCTGTTATCTGTTCTACTTGTGCGCCTTCAATTTGTTTTGCTTCTGCTGCTGCTTTGTCCATCTTCTTACCGATAAGAGCACCTGTACCTGCACCTACTGCCGTACCAATAGCAGCACCGATAGCAGCACCTTTACCTTTACCGATAACACCTCCCAGGATCGCACCTAGTGCAGCACCCGAACCACCACCGATAGCAGCACCTTTACCAGTGTTGTTCATACTTCCACAGCTACCAAATATCATGGCAATACTCATGAAGAGAACCATAAATTTCATCTTGTTCATAATGTTGATGTTTTTTAATTGGTTTATAAAAAATGTTTTTATACGAATCACTTCGCATTATTAATAACAATGCAAAGATACATATTATTTGGCAAGCGTGTACTTTTTAAGTTAAAATAACTCGGACGAGCCCCTTTGTTTGTTAATAAAGGGAAATGATAATTATCCTTTTATCGTTGAAGGAATACTCAAACACTTCTTTTTAATAATAATGAACCAACTCAAAAGAATTAACCCTTTGGCAACCGTGGTGATGCAGACTGCCCACCAGATTCCTTCCACTCCCATGCCCATCCGTACAAACAGGATGGCAAGCGGAATACGCATATAGTTGCAACTGATGCTGATAATGGCAGGAGGGATGGTGCGTCCGATGCCGTAGAATACTCCCTGCATGGTGATTTCGAGCATCATAAAAAGTTGCGAATATCCGTCGATACGGAGGAACACACCTCCGGCTTCGTAGGCCGCCTGTTCGGGGACGAATATGGCAAAAACTTCATTCCCGAAGAAAACGAATAGTAATGTGCAGAATGTACCGAAGATTCCCGTCATCCATAAAGTCGTATACCAGGCTCTAAGTACCCGTTCCACTCGTCCGGCGGCGTAGTTTTGGGCGATGAAGGCACTTAGAGCGGTGGAGAATCCCTGTGAGGTATTCCAGGTGATTGCTTCAATTTGCCCTCCGGTGGTGAAAGTCATCAGTCCGATGTGCCCTCCCTGTTCCGAGGCGGTGCGGCAAAGGAACATATTGACGAAAGCAAATAGCGTATTCAAAGTAGCTACGGGCAATCCCAGTTTAAAGATTCTCCGTGTATATTTTTTCTTTAGCCGCGTGAAGAAAGGGAAACCGCCAAGCAGGGCATCCCGGCAACGCAACTGATAAACGAAAATCAGGAAAACACTTGCTTCCGCAATCCAGGTAGCGTATGCCGCACCATTGGTTCCCAGCCCGAAACCGAAAATGAAGAGCGGGTCCAGAATGATGTTCAGTATCAATCCTGTGCCGCTGATAAAGAACGGGACTTTACTGCGCCCTGCTGCATTATAAATTCCGGTGAAGGCGGCGGAGAGGAAGACAAAAGGTAATCCGGTAGAAACAATCCGCAGATATTGGATGGCATTGGCCGTAATATGATCCTCGAGTTCATAGATGCGTATGATAGGTTCTGCAAATATAAAAAGGAGTGTGCCCCAACAGATGGAAATAATCAAAGCAATCGTGATGTTATGAGACGCGAAACTGCGGGCATCTTCCTGGCTTTGCGCACCGATGGATTGTCCGACACTCACTTCAGATCCCACCTTATTTAATAAGGAGATAGAACCGGACATCCAGGTCAGGATTCCGACAGAACCGATGGCGGCTACGGCTTCACTTCCCAGTCGTCCTACCCACGCCATATCTGTGAGGCTATATGCCATTTGGATAAACGACGTTGCCATGATCGGCATTGCCAGATTAAACAGTTGACGATTGATAGGGCCTTGTGTCAGATTCTTTATTCCTTGCATATAATTTTTCTAATCAAAATGGGCTGCAAAGATACGCAAAATTACTATCTTCGCGCATCTAATTATTCATTAATCAAAGTACATAGATACTATGAAACAGAAATTTTCTACTATTTTTATCTTGCTGCTTCTCTTTTTTGCTGGTTCACGAGTGGTAGCGCAAAATGTTCCGAAACCTTTTGATATTGAACAACCTTCACTTCGCGTATTCCTTCCTGCGCCGGAACTGGCAACGGGGCGTGCTGTGGTTGCGTGTCCGGGAGGTGGATATTCACATTTGGCATTCGAACACGAAGGCTGTGATTGGGCTCCCTACTTTAATAAACAAGGTATTGCATTGATTGTGCTAAAATACCGGATGCCGAACGGTGATCGTACATTACCCATTTCGGATGCTGAAGCAGCAATGAAATTGGTGCGTGACAGTGCCAATGTCTGGAATTTGAACCCGAATGACATTGGTATCATGGGCTCTTCTGCCGGTGGACATCTGGCTTCTACCATTGCCACTCATGCTAAGCCCGAACTTCGTCCGAACTTTCAGATTCTTTTTTATCCTGTGATTACGATGGATAAATCTTATACCCATAGGGGCTCTCACGACAACCTTTTGGGAAAAGATGCTTCTGCTGAATTGGAACTTGAATATTCTAATGAAAAGCAAGTGACGAAAGATACACCGCGTGCTTTTATCGTATATAGTGATGATGATAAAGTCGTTCCGCCTGCTAACGGAGTTAATTATTATTTGGCGCTGAACAAGAACAATGTTCCTTCGGTACTTCATATTTACCCTTCCGGCGGACATGGATGGGGAATTCGCGAGGGTTTCCTCTATAAGAATGAAATGTTGGACGAACTGACGTCTTGGCTCCGTAGTTTCAAAGTTCCTCATAAAGATGCTATCCGTGTAGCTTGCATTGGAAATAGTATTACGTATGGAGCACGTATCAAGAATCGTGATCGTGACAGTTATCCGGCCGTGTTGAGCCGTATGTTGGGAGAGGCTTATTGGGTAAAGAATTTCGGAGTCAGTGCCCGCACTCTGCTGAACAAGGGCGATCATCCTTATATGAATGAAAAAGCTTATCAGGATGCGCTGGCTTTCAATCCTAATATCGTTGTTATCAAGTTGGGTACGAATGACAGTAAATCATTCAACTGGAAATATAAGGCCGACTTCACGAAAGATCTGCAAACAATGGTCGATGCTTTCAAAGCGCTGCCAGCTCAACCGAAGATTTATCTTTGTTATCCTTCTAAAGCCTATCAGACCGGTGATAATATCAACGATGATATCATCTCTAAACAAATCATTCCGATGATAAAGAAGGTTGCCAAGAAAAATAACTTGTCTGTCATCGATCTTCACGCAGCAATGGACGGAATGCCCCAATTGTTTCCGGATAAGATCCATCCGAATGAAGAAGGGGCTAAAGTGATGGCAAAAGCTGTTTATCAGTCCTTGAAAAAGTAAAATAAGGAACTTGACGATTGTAAAATTTCCGGTTGAAATAATCTCTTTTAGAGAAAGTTTCAACCGGAAATTTTTTAGTTTAATCACAAATAATCTTCTTATAATATGCTAAAAAAGTGTCTTTCTGAAAGTTAGATTTGTCGCTAATCTATATTTTGCGCCCGAAAAATAATAAAATGATAAATAGCGTTATGAATAGACTACAAGATTTTACCTTTTTCTCGCAGTTGATGGCTAACGCTAATATGGGATGGTGGAAAGCCAATTTATCAACTGCGAATTATGAATGTTCTGACTTTATAGTAGAGTTATTAGGTCTGGATCAGACCGGAGTTATCAGTTTTGAAGATTTCAATAAACGTATTCTGAAAGAGGAGCAACATTCTGCAACTTTTCATTCCTTTGGTGTGTATCAATGGCCGGAGGTGGTGTATTTGCTTGATACGGTGAAAGGATCTGTTTGGGTACGTAGCAAGGTATGCTTTCAAGAAACGGATGAAGGCGGAAACGAAATCATTTATGGTATATCCGAAGTGCAAGATGGTCCTGATATGGCATCTGCTTACCAAGCTTTGCAATACAGTGAGCGTCTCTTATCTAACATTTTCAAGTATTTGCCTATTGGTATCGAGTTATATGATATGGATGGGGTATTGGTGGATCTGAACGATAAGGAATTAGAAATGTTTCATATAGAGAAGAAAGAAGACGTATTGGGTATCAATATTTTTGATAATCCTATTTTTCCGAAAGAAATGAAAGAACGGCTGAAGAAAAATGAAGATGCCGACTTTACTTTCCGTTATGACTTCTCGAAGGTCGGATCGTATTATCAGAATACCCAAAAACAGGGTACGATTGATCTGATGACTAAAGTGACTACATTATATAATAGTGAGCATCAGCCAATAAACTATCTATTGATTAATGCGGATAAGACAGAAACAACGGTAGCCTATAATAAGATTCAGGAGTTTGAGGAGTTCTTTGAACTGGTCGGTGATTATGCCAAGGTCGGTTATGCCCACTTCAATATTTTGAGTGGACACGGCTATGCCCAAAAAAGCTGGTACAGAAATGTGGGTGAAGCGGATGAAACTCCGTTGTCCGACATCTTTGGCACATACCGGCATTTCCACCCCGATGACCGTGCCTTGTTGATTCGTTTTTTGGACGACGCACGAAAGGGACTTACCACCCAACTTAGCAAAGAGATGCGTGTCCTTAGGGAGGATGGCACATACACATGGACGCATGTCAATCTGTTAGTAAAGAAATATGCCCCGCAAGACCGGATTATCGAAATTATCAGCATCAATTATGATATCACAGAACTGAAAAGGACAGAAGAAATGCTTGTCAAGGCACGTGATAAAGCTGAAGCGTCCGATCGGTTAAAGTCTGCTTTCCTGGCTAATATGAGTCATGAAATCCGTACTCCTTTAAATGCTATTGTCGGCTTTTCAAGCCTGTTGACTAGTACGGAAAGTGCAGCGGAAAAGGAACTATATAATTCTCTGATTGGACATAACAACAAACTATTATTAAATCTGATTAATGATGTAATTGATCTTTCTAAAATAGAATCCGGTTATCTGGAATTGCGTCCGGACTGGGTTAACCTTACCGAGCTTCTTGACGAGAGTGTAGCGGAGTATGCTCATCAAGTACCATCCGGCGTTGAACTTCTGACCAACTATCCGGCACATGATTCTTTGGTAGAACTGGATAAATTGCGTATCAAACAGATCTTGAGTAATTTCCTTTCGAATGCCTTAAAGAACACTACCACCGGACATGTGGAAGTCTTCTATGAGGTAGACCACCAATCTGTCAGAATCGGTGTTAAAGATACCGGTCGGGGCATCCCGCAGAATATGCTTGAAAAGATATTCGAAAGGTTTGAGAAATTGGATTCCTTTGCTCAAGGGGCCGGTCTGGGCTTACCTATCTGCAAACTGATCGTCGAGAAGATGAACGGGCGGATATTAGTCGATTCCCAACTGGGGATAGGTACTACTTTTATAATCGAATTACCGTGTCGCTCTATGCTTGTAGAATAAGTATATGTGAAGAATATTAAAATAAAAATCCCTTGATAACGACTGATTATCAAGGGATTAATTTTATGTTTCGTGATCCGCCTGGGGCTCGAACCCAGGACCCCAACATTAAAAGTGTTGTGCTCTACCTGCTGAGCTAGCGAATCAATCCTTCAGTGCTTTCTTTCGAATGCGGGTGCAAAGGTAGAACATTTTTTTATAACTCCAAAAGAATTCAAACATTTTTCTTATCTTTGTGCCATTATCAACAATATATAATCATACATTATGGCTGCTGACGATAAAAAAATTATCTTCTCAATGGTAGGAGTGAGCAAAGCATTCACTCCTAATAAGAATGTGCTGAAAGACATTTACCTGTCGTTTTTCTATGGAGCGAAAATCGGTATTATCGGTTTGAACGGTTCTGGTAAATCAACGTTATTGAAGATCATCGCCGGTTTGGAGAAATCCTTTCAGGGAGAAGTGGTGTTTTCTCCGGGATATTCCGTGGGGTATTTGGCACAGGAACCTTATTTAGACAACACAAAGACAGTAAAAGAAGTAGTGATGGAAGGTGTGCAACCCATTGTTGACGCACTGACAGAATACGAAGAGATCAATCAGAAATTTGGTTTACCGGAGTATTATGAGGATCAGGATAAGATGGATGCTCTTTTTGCTCGCCAGGGTGAATTGCAAGATATCATTGATGCAACTGATGCATGGAATCTGGATAGCAAGTTGGAGCGTGCGATGGATGCTCTCCGTTGTCCGCCTGAAGATCAGCCGGTAGAAAATCTCTCCGGAGGTGAACGTCGCCGGGTAGCTCTTTGCCGTTTGTTGCTGCAGAAACCGGATGTGCTTTTGCTGGACGAACCTACCAACCACTTGGATGCAGAGTCTATCGATTGGTTGGAACAACATCTACAACAATATGAAGGTACGGTTATTGCTGTGACGCACGACCGTTACTTCCTCGATCACGTTGCCGGATGGATTCTTGAACTGGATCGTGGTGAAGGTATCCCCTGGAAAGGTAACTACTCTTCCTGGTTGGAACAAAAGACCAAACGTATGGAAATGGAAGAAAAGACCGCCAGCAAACGTCGTAAAACACTGGAACGTGAGTTGGAATGGGTACGCATGGCTCCGAAAGCCCGTCAGGCGAAAGGTAAGGCACGTCTTAACTCTTATGACAAATTGCTGAATGAGGACGTGAAGGAGAAAGAAGAGAAACTTGAAATCTTTATTCCGAATGGTCCCCGTCTGGGTAATAAGGTCATTGAAGCCAAACATGTGGCTAAAGCATACGGTGATAAATTGTTGTTTGACGATTTGAACTTTATGCTTCCTCCTAATGGTATTGTCGGTGTGATTGGCCCTAATGGTGCGGGAAAGACGACATTGTTCCGCCTGATTATGGGATTGGAAACAGTGGATAAAGGAGAATTTGAAGTAGGAGAGACTGTAAAGGTGGCGTATGTAGACCAGCAACACAGAGATATTGATCCGAATAAGAGCGTATATCAGGTAATTTCCGGTGGTAATGAGTTGATCCGCATGGGTGGACGTGACGTGAATGCGCGTGCATACCTTTCCCGTTTCAATTTCTCCGGAGGCGATCAGGAAAAACTCTGCGGTGTATTGTCCGGTGGTGAAAGAAACCGTTTACACTTGGCGATGGCTTTGAAAGAAGAAGGTAATGTACTGTTGCTCGATGAGCCTACCAATGATATCGACGTAAACACTCTGCGTGCTTTGGAAGAAGGTTTGGAAGATTTCGCCGGCTGTGCAGTAGTTATCTCGCACGACCGTTGGTTCCTCGACCGTATCTGTACACATATCCTTGCTTTTGAAGGAGACTCCAATGTATTCTACTTCGAAGGTTCATATTCAGAATATGAAGAAAACAAAATGAAACGTTTGGGAAATGAAGAACCAAAACGCGTTCGTTATAGAAAGTTAATGACTGACTAGTATAAAGTAATAGATTGAAGCATTTATAATGCTTTCTGTTTCAAAATAAAAGGCTCTGCAAATATTGTAGAGCCTTTATCGTTTTATAACAAGGGAAAACGTTTATCTCTCTTAAAAAATTGTAGTATAATCGTAATGTAGTTCTAAATATTATTAATTATATTTGTGCACAGTTTTTAAAAGCAAACAATTTATATTAACTAATCAACTACATTTATGTTAAAGAGAATGCGATCTTTTTTAGTAGCGGCGATGCTCATGGTCATTGCTACCGTTAGTGCGCAGGTTACCACTTCTAGTATGAGTGGTAAGGTTACAGCACAAGATGAACCTATCATTGGAGCGACTGTGGTTGCAATCCACGAGCCGTCAGGTACACGTTATGGTACAGTGACTAATATCAGTGGTCAATTTAATTTGCAAGGTATGCGTACCGGTGGTCCTTACAAAGTTGAAGTTTCTTATGTTGGTTATCAGACTGCTATTTATAAAGGTGTAAATTTATCGTTAGGAGAAGTATACACTTTAAATGTAGTTTTAAAGGAAAGTTCTGAATTATTGGATGAAGTTATAGTAACAGCACAGAAAACAGTAGAGAAGATGGGGACTGTAACGAATGTGAGTGAGCGTCAGTTAACGACATTGCCTACTATTAATCGTAGTATTACTGACTTTACTAAACTTTCTCCTTATGCGGGTGGCAGTAATTCTTTTGCCGGACGTGATGGACGTTATAATACAATAACTGTGGATGGTGCAGCTTTGAACAATAATTTTGGTTTGAGTACTAATAATTTGCCGGGTGGAGATGCGCAGCCTATTTCACTTGATGCAATTGATGAAATTAGCGTTAATGTTTCTCCTTATAGTGTTACGTATTCCAATTTTACGGGAGCTTCTATTAATGCTGTAACCAAGAGTGGTACAAACGAATTAAAGGGAACAGTTTATACATATCAGAAACCAAAGAATTTTATAGGAAAATCTATTAACGATGTTGACGTTCCTAATGTGGAAAGTTATAAATCCAGTTTGTATGGCTTTACATTAGGAGCTCCGATAATAAAAAATAAACTATTCTTTTTTGTAAATGGAGAATTAGAAAATAGTACTAGCCCTGGTATTTTGTGGACTCCTAGTCAAGAAGAAGGTGGAAGTGGGGATAATCAAAATCATATTTCTAGAACTTGGATAAAGGATTTGAAGACAATAAGTGATTTTGTAAAGGATAAATATGGATATGATCCGGGAAGTTATGATAAATTTGATGATTTCGAGAGTAAAAATTGGAAGCTTATGGCTCGTTTGGATTGGAATATTAATAAAAGTCATAAACTGTCATTACGTTTTAACACAGTGAAATCAGAAAATGATGCTAGTATTAGTTCAACCTCTTCGGTAATCACTAAAGCTAATTCAAACCGTTATGGGGTTGATGCATTTGCATTTGGAAATTCCAACTATGGTTTTAGAAATATTGTAACGTCTCTTTCCGGTGAGTTGAATAGCAATTTTTCTTCCTCAGTACAAAACAAATTATTAGTGACTTATACCCATATCCGAGATTCTCGTACAACTAAGGGAGATGCGTTTCCAATGGTTGATATTTACAAGGACGGTAAGCAGTATATGACATTGGGTACAGAATTGTTTACTCCTTTTAATGATGTCGAGAATAATGTATTTAGTGTTACTGACAATGTAACTATTAATAAAGGAAACCATTTGATAACTGCCGGTGCAACATTTGAAAGACAGTATTTCATGAATTCATATTTACGTGCTCCTTATGGATATTATCGTTATGCTTCAATGGACGATTTTATGACGGGAGAAAAACCGATGCTGTATGGCATTACTTATGGATATAATGGAAAAGACGCTCCGGGAGCTGAACTGACATTTGGTATGTTGGGAGCTTATGCACAAGATGAATATTCTATTACACCTAATTTAAAATTGACATATGGATTACGCTTTGATTTACCGTTATATTTTGATGATTTGTTAGGGAATGCGGCTATCAAAGAACAGTCATTTAATGGAACGAATGTTGACGTATCCGAATGGCCGAAAAGTAAATTGTTAATATCTCCTCGTTTAGGATTTAATTGGGATATAAAAGGTGACCGTTCTATTGTTTTGACTGGAGGTACAGGCTTGTTTACAGGGTTATTACCATTTGTATGGTTCACTAACCAACCGACAAATGCAGGTCAGATGCAAAATATGGTCGAATTTGAGACTTCGGAATTACCGGCAAACTTTGCTTTTAATCCAAATTATAAAGAAACTCTTACCCAAAATCCGGATATGTTTCCATCAACTCCGGGAAATGAGGTCCCCGGTGCTATAGCTTATGTGGATCCGAATTTTAAAATGCCTCAAGTTTGGCGTAGTAATGTAAATGCAGAGTTTCAGTTACCTTATGGATTTATGCTTTCTGTTGGTGCTATGTATACACGTGATATATATAATGTTGTTCAGAAGAATATGAACGAAAAGGCCCCTTCTGGAACCTATAATGAACAACCGGGACGTGTATATTGGACTAAGAATAATTACTATGACAATCCTAAGACGAAAACCGTTATACAGTTGACTAATGGGGATGAAAAAGGTTATCAATATTCTTTTAATGCAGTATTAACGAAGAAATTTGATTTTGGCTTTACAGGTTCATTTGGGTACACTTATACAATGGCTAAAGATATGACGGCAAATCCAGGTTCATCGGCGGCTTCAGTATGGCAGAATAATGTTGCAGTTAATTCATTGAATGATCCGGGTGTCTCTTATTCTTTATTTTCTACCCCGCATCGTTTGATAGCTAATGCTTCTTATGAAGTTGCTTATGCGAATATGAAAACGACTGTTTCTTTGTTCTATACAGGTTACCAACAAGGACGTTTTTCTTATACCTATTCTAATGATATGAACGGTGACGGAAACTATTCCGATTTGATGTATGTGCCTGCTTCTAAAGAAGAAATGACATTTGTGGATATTAAAGATAAACAAAATAATGTGACTTATTCGGCGGTAGACCAACAAGAAGATTTTTGGAACTATGTAAATAATGACTCTTATTTGAATGATCACAAGGGGCAGTATGTAGAACGTGCTTCTTCTTTAGAACCGTGGATTCACCGTTTTGACATGAAGATAGCACAGGATTTTTATGCTAAGATTGGTAGCCGTAAGTACGGTATTCAAGTAAGTCTTGATATGTTGAATATTGGTAACTTATTAAATTCGAAGTGGGGGGCTTATCGCTCTTGCGGTTTGCAGAGTTATGATAATGTAAGGTTGTTAAAAACAGCAAGTAAGGTAGGAGAACCTCTTACTTATCAGATGAATGCATCTTCTCGCGAGGTGTTCCAGAAAAATTCTAAATGGGATTATACTGCTTCTACAGGTAGTGCATGGCAGATGCAGTTAGGCGTTAAGTTTACATTCTAGAATATTTATATAAAAAGATGCTTCGTTCAATAAACGGAGCATCTTTTTTATTTCATCCTCATCACCACCGGATTATGATCGCTATAATTAAGATCCGGCGAGAAGTAATCCGTGCTATTCAGTTCCGGTGAATGGAGAATATAGTCGATTCTCAACAGATGCTTGAAGTACTTGAAAGTATACATATACCCATGCCCGCTCCTCTGAAAACCATCCTGCAACTTATCACCTTTTATAGTATGATAAACATACGAAGACGGCAGAGAGTTAAAGTCACCGCAGACTAGAGTAGGATAGGGGGAGGCGGCTATCAGTTGCTTGAGAAGATCAGCTTGTACGGCCCGTTTCTGGAAATTCTCATGTAAGCCGTCGATAAGTCCCAGGGCAGCATGTTCCACTCTTTGGGAATCATCCGTACGAAGTCCCTTTTCCAGTTTGCGTTTATTCTGGCTTACTTCTGTTGTTTGGAGATGATTGTTGAACAGGCGGATGGTGCGACCATTGATTTCAATATCACATGCAAGACTGCAATTTTTCGAATCAGGATAGATGATAAGATGCTCCTCCTTGATAGGATAACGGCTGAAAACAGCCAGTTGCAACAGATTCTTCCCTTCGGGCGAAGAAGGAATATAGTGATACGGCCAATTAGAAAGAGCTGCGGATATACTATCGATGCCAAACTCATCGTTAATGCCAAATTCTTGAAAACAGAGAATATCTGCTTGCAGATTTCTCATGTAAGAAGCAATCTCCTTGCATGAGTAGCCGGTATGCTCGTGGTTAAAGGCATCGACGTTGTAAGTAGCAACCGTCAACACTCCCGGAGTATATACATTCATTTTAACCATCGGTGACGAAGCCGGACTGAAAAAAGGCGATTGTAATACACAGCTCATATATCCCCAATTGCTGAATATAGCAATCAGAGGGATGAAAACCCAGCACCGCCAACGAATCGTCCAGTAGATAGCAGAAGCAAGATTAGCCAATAAAAGTATCGGCAGTATCAAACCGATGAAAGGCATAAATTTGAAACTATCCGGTGCGGCATTGCCTACGAAAGCACCCGCAATGGTAACTCCTGCCAAAATACTGGTCAGCACGATGGATATGTAATAAAACAGTCTGTAAAAGGCTTTCATTTAATCTAAATTATTTGCTGGTTGTATCATGAGGGATTAAGCTCTCTACGAAGGAAGCAACCATTTATGAATCATTGCTTTCAATTTATCATCCGCTATTGGTTTAGCTATAAAATCATTGCACCCCGCTTCTTCAGCCGCTTTCCTGTCCTGTTCGTATGCAAAGGCACTTTGAGCAATAATAGGAACAGTGGCAGACAGTTCACGGATGATTTTTGTAGCTTCCAGTCCGTCCAGATTCGGCATCTTGATATCCATCAAGATAAGATCCGGTTTCACCTCATCGAACATCGTGACAGCTTCCATTCCGTCATGCGCACGTATAAGCTGATGGTCTTTACCTAGAATAGCCTCCAATAAGTCGAAGTTACTGTCCGTATCTTCGGCAACCAAAATACAGGCGTGCCGTGTATTTGCAGAACTGTCAACACTCGAATCTGCAGTTTTCCCGGCAGATGCTATTCCAGCAATGTTCCCTTCACCATTCTCTTTCTTTGAAGAATCCACATTTGCAGGATTTGCAATCGTGTATGGTAAAGTAAATGTAAACGTCGTCCCCTTGCCAAATTCGGAGTTGACGGAAATCTTTCCACCGAGCCGTTCAACAATAGACTTACAGATAGATAACCCCAATCCTGTGCCCTGCGCATGATTGTTCAGCTTTGCAAAACGCTCGAACACACGCCCCACTTTCTCCGGTTCAATTCCTGTTCCGGTATCCGTTACGTGGAATACAATCTGATTGTCCACCAGTTTGTAACCATAACTGATACTTCCTTCCTTCGTAAACTTGACAGCATTTCCAATCAGATTTGAAATCACCTGGAATACCCGGTTCTTGTCCGTTTCAATCATCAGACTTTCGTCCGAGGATTCATAGACAAGGCTTACTCCTTGCGGAGTACGGAATATATGAGCATCGTGCACTTCCCGGCAGAGATTATGGAGACTAGCCGGTCCGAAGGAAAACTCGATGGTTCCCGATTCAATCTTCGAGAGGTCGAGAATCTCGTTGATAAGTTGCAGGAGACGTTCGTTGTTCGCGTTTACGATGTTATAATACGTCTTCCGTTCTTCCGCATCATCGCTTTCGGCAATGAGATGCGAGAAACCTACGATAGCATTCAGCGGCGTACGTATTTCATGACTCATATTGGCGAGGAAGGCCGACTTCAGGCTATCAGACATTTCCGCTTTCTCTTTCGACGATTGAAGTTCCCGTTTTATTATTTCCAGCTCCGTGATGTCCCATTCGATGCTGACGATGATAGGCGAAGATAATTCGTCACCGTCCACCCGGATTTTCCGTTTGTCGAGGATAATCATGTTTCCGTTTCTGTCCTTTCCTTCAGCAGTCCAGTGCAGACCTTTTCCGGTGGTAGCCACCTGGATATCTTCTTGTCTCTTCTTTTCGGCTACGATAGGCGGGTAGAAATCGAAGTCATTCTTGCCGACAGGGTCGTTCTTATAAAGATCGCGGTTGTAGGCCTCCCGATTCCGGTAAATGTATCGGAAGTCGTTGTTGATTTCCTTCACTACAATCCCGGCAGGGAGATTGTTGATGGTCGTATCCATGATTTGGTTGAGCCGTTTGATTTGGGCTTCGTACCGAATCCTCTCGGAAATATCATGGGCAAACGACCAGTAACTTTCTTCTCCGGAATCATTGGTCACGTTGTACATCGTACCTTCATAAGCCAATATTCCTTTATTGATTTTAGATGGGTGATGGGCCACAAAGTTACTGCTGCCACCGTGTATGACATCTTTGCAACGTTCGTTCCAAGCCTCTTGTGTAGGCATATCTGCGGCGACATTGTAAATCTTTAATTGACTGATGTCTTCGTTTTCTGAAATACCATGATTGTATAGGAAACGACGGTTGGCGAAGATAATCGTGCCATCGGGCTTGGCGGCAAAGATACTTTCTTTGGCGTTGTTGATGGCATGAGTCAGTGTATTGATGTCATTTCTGCGATGCTGTATGTCTGTGATGTTCTGGATATAGCCTTCGATGTTGAAACTACCGTCGGAGCGCTGTTCACGCAGATAAGTCTGGATACGCATATAGAAGATTTCTCCGTTCAGGCGGACCCGGTAGCTGATGCTCTCCATGTTGAGCTCCCTTTCGTTCACCCGACACCATTCCATAAAACTCTGACGGTCTTCTTCTACAATCAGTTCCACATATTTCTCAATGGCAAGGTTTTGCACATTTTCCTCGCACAAAACACCGGTATATCCAAGATAATGAAAAATATTCTGTTTCGTATTGTACGTCCATTGTCCTATCTGGGCTACCTTTTGAATAGCCCGCAGGGTGAGATTTGCTTGTTCCAACTGTCTTTTTACGTTGCTTCTTTGCGTGATGTCGCGATATTGACAAAGCACCATACCGTCATAAGGGAACATGAGGCATTTGAAGTAAAAAGTTTCGTCTTTCAGCACCAACTTGAAGTTCTTGCTGATGCTTCTTTGTTCTTCGAGTACAATCTGGAAGATGGGCATCACCCTCTCTCTCGTATATTCTGGTAAAAGCTCAAATATATTTTTTCCTAAAAGTATATCCTCTTGCAGAAACCATAGATCACAATGAGGCTCAATGTCTACGCAGACTCCGTGCCTGTCAACCAATAGCATTGTATCTGCCGTCAGTTTCAATATTCTTTGTGCGTTATTCGCATCATGTAATATTCTGTTCATGTCTGTTTTTTATTAGATGATAGAGACTAATGTCTTATAGTAAGGATAACAAAAGATAATAGCATTTGTTTTACTTTTCAGCGCGCTTTGCCTTTTCCCAGGCTCCGCTTCCTTTTTTCTTTTTCAGATAACGGATGCCTTTCAGCACATTGACATTCATAAATAGGAAATAGTAGGGGATAAAAAGCAACTTGTTTTTTATCTGTTTGGTGGATAGATAATATCTCCAATATCCCAACCCGTAAAAAAGAACCTGCATGGCAAGCAGCACTCCGTAAAATATCGTGGAACCACCTAACAGCAGAATCGCAATATTCAGCGGGAAGAGAGTGAACAACAGGAACGGAGTAATAGACCATCGCAATACCCGGTGCGACGTATATTGAAAGCTAAGTATCCCGTAGCGGAAAGGATTCAGCAACGGACGAAGTCGCCAGATAGACTGCAATCCTCCCGCAGCGATGCGCACTTTCCGCTTTTCTTCTTCGCGCATATCTGACGAACCGCTTTCGATGGCGTAAGCATTGGTGCAATAAGCAATGGTGTAACCTTTCATGGTGATCCGGAGCGAAAGAATAAAATCATCAAGCAACGTATCCGGTTCCATTGCTTCGAATAGTTCACGACGCACGGCAAATAGTTCGCCTGCTGCTCCTACGGCAGAGTAGAGCCGTGCATCAAGTGCTTTCAGGGTTGATTCGTATTTCCAGTAAATACCTTCACCACCGGCAGCCGCCCCGTCTTTGGTCTGTACGGCGATCCGTTTTTCACCAGCCACACAGCCCACTTTCGGATCTTGGAAAGCAAGTACGATTTCCCGTATTGCTTCCCGGTTTACCATGGTGTTGGCATCCGTAAAAACAACGAGCGGAGTGTCCACCAACGTCATTCCACGTGTCATTGCAGCCGTCTTACCTTGCCGGAGCGGTTGGAAATGTACTGTCGCTTTCCCCTGCCAACGGGTTTGCAGTCGTTCGTTCGTACCGTCGTCGCTTCCGTCTGTCACCCATACGATATGCAGCTTGTCCGCAGGATAATCCAGCTCAAGACTGTTTTCCATCTTTTCGTCTACTACATCTTCTTCGTTGAATGCCGTAATGAAGAGGGTAACTTCCGGCAAACCAGCGTCCGATGCCGGCAACGAACGCTTCACAGGTTTCACGAAAAGCTCTTTCAACTTGACGAGAACGTAGAGCACAATTCCGTAGCCCAGATAGGTGTAGAACACAATGAACAGGGCAAGCCAGAAAATAATTTCAAGGCAGAGGGCAATGGTTTCGTTCATAGTTGTATATTCTTTATTAGAGTTATAAAATTAATTATTTAGTTGCTGTTCAATCCATTCCAATCTTTTTAGATAAATACTTCTCATTCGACTGATTGCTTCGTTAAACGTTAATTTTTCATCGTTGTTTGGTATGATGGTACTATCAAGATTTGAGAGTGGCCATAATTTTGAATTTTCCTTTTCAGACAGAGAAAGTGCAGTTGCTTTTTCGGAGATATAATCAGCAATCCCTATTAACTGTGGTTTAAGTTGGCAGAAACGTTCTACAACCTTTCTTTTGAAATTAGGATCTTTGAATAAATATTTGTACCAGACAGCACTTTTATTATTATTCTCGGCTTCTGTCGTAAAAGTAGTATAGTCAAAATCCCATAATGGGCCGGCATACAATTTCTTATTGCGGTCTTTATAGCAGTATACACTATATATGTATCCCATTTCTTTATTTCCAACTATTGCTTGTACCATCCAATAGTCGATAAAGGACTCAACATTGATATATTCGTTGTATACTTGTTCATATTCTCCAGCCTGAAGAAGTGCTTCAAATGTGTTTGTATAGTTTTCTATGTATTCAAGTTGCGCTTTGTTGAGCACTTTTTCATCTGGCTCTTTTATGTTGACCGGCCAATTGTTGATGGGAGTCCTGAATTTGTTAGGTTCATCATAATATGAGTCATATTCTAATAGATATCCACCAGTAATTTGTGGCTCATCCACATCTTCTGCTGTTAATTCTTTAACATTAACTCTGTTTTTGTCAACTCTGATTTGTTCGCAAACTTGGAAGTTCCCTTGATACTCACCATTAAAGATTACTTCAGCAAATTGGCTTTTGGGGGTCCATTGTAGGTTGTCAGCTATGTAGCCGATATGAAATGTGACATCATTTCGAAGTAAGGTTCTATCTCTATAATTAGCGAGGAAGCTCCATCTTTTGTGTTTAGGCATTCCAAGTATGCTTGATTTATTGTTTAGTTTCACATTGAATGGTTTTTTAGGAAATCTCCATGTACCATTTCCTCTTCCTTTTACTTCAATAGAATCTTTGAAATCTTCAAAATGATTCATTCCTTTAATTTCGAATGATGCAGTGAGCCAATTCTCCCGATCCAGTAGTGGGTGTTCTCCATTAGTTTTGATTATGACAACTGGCAGTCCTGTATATGGTAACAATCGGACTTGATAATCTTTTGTTTCTCCATTATCTCCTTTAAAGGTATATGTGATGATTTCACTGAAATCGTTAGCGGTTACTCCGTCTTTTTGTTCTTTATTGTTGATGTATAATTTACCTCTTTCTGTACTGAATGAGGCTATTAGGTTGCTTGCATCAATGGGTTTGTCCAAATACCAAGTTAATTTATTATGACTAGTATATATAGGTAGTTCTATATCTTCTGCTAATTGAGGATTTAATTTTTTTTCAAATTTGAACGAAAGTAAATTCCCCTTGTCAACAAACAAATTGTTTTTTGTATCAATGCAAGAGCTAGACAATAGTACAATCGATAGAGTACATGCCAATCTTATATACATTTTAGATAAGACAAAATTGAATATCATATTATTTTTTCTTTTCATTTTTCATATATTCCTCCAAAGTTATCGGAACATGTCTATGAGTCTTATTTTTTACTTTATTTTTTATCATATAATAGAGAGCGCTACCCACTTTCTTTAATTCTTTTACTGCACTTCTGCGTGGATATAGCTGTTCCACCATCTGCCGGCTCCACGGTTTGGTAAAGAAATCTGTATATTTTTCATCAATCGGGTTAACGATGAATTCTATATTATCTTTCCATTCACATCGGTTTAGCATCAAGTCTCCTTCGGTGAGCCATAGCAGTTTGTAGGTCAGCGACTGATAAGGCAGATAATTCAGAAACAGTTCACCATAATTATTTTCATAATTTCCCGGCATCCTCGATTTCTCAAAAAGAATTAGTTTTTTATCCAGATAGAGGATAATCCATTTATGAGATTTTTTAGGAAAAAGAAACTCGCCCAACAGACTAGGAGTTTCCATATATCCTCTCTTAGATACTCTGCATTGTTCACGAATAAAATCTGCCGGATTTTCAACGTGTTCAAGTACTTGGTTACAAATCACATAATCAAACTCCTTATCCTTAAACGGCAATACTTCTCCGTTTGCATTGATAAAATCCTGGTGTGGATAAATCTTAAGATTTCCGCATCGGTGGTAGTTCGTTTCCATATACTGCTCTACAATAACATCAGCCCGGTAAGTCGGATTATGTCCCGACCCTACTTCTAGTACCCTGTCTTTCTTACCGATATTCAGGTCATCTCTGTCATACGGATTACGGATAATCATAGTATTCTTTTTTAGAGTGTGTGAAAGTTATTTGTTTTTAATCAGATTGCTATCTTCATCTTTATATTCTTTTTTCTTTGTGAATATACCTCCCATACCTTTCAACCCTTTTACAACGCGCACTTTGAAACTGTTGAATAAACTTCCGTCTACCCCCACCGTTCCATATCCTGTTACTGCACGTGCTTTACGATTACGTATAAATGCTATTTTACCAAATTGTTTAAGTTGTAAAGCCAGATATCCATCTTCGCCGCGAATAATATCGGTGCGGATGCCTGTTTGCTTAGCATACTCTGTGCGATAGGCAAATACAAGACCGCGTACACTAAGTTCGGGACGTTTAAAAGATTGCATCCACAGATGCAAATCACGGGCAGCTTCATATATTTTCAATCCGATCGGTGCGTGATTTTCGTCAGGAATATAACTCCATAAGGAGCTGACTCCCACCACTCCCGGACGCTCTAAAGCATCCACCATCATTTCTACATACTTGGGTGGATACATTGTGTCGGAATCAATATTGATGTGATATTTTCCCCGTGCGTTGTTCAAACCACAAAGTCGGGCAAAACCACAGCTATGCTGGGTTTCCGTATGATAAGGCACTCCGCATGCTTGAAAAATCTCAGCTGTCCGATCTTTCGATTCGTTGTCTACACCGATAATCTCAACAGGATATTTACATTGCATTTCGCTCAAAGACCATAGACAGGCAAGTAAATGCTTTTCCTCATTATACCCGATCAGTGACACTGTGACAATTGGGTTATTGCTTTGTAACTTTGCAATATTCTGGCGCACTTCTTCAACTATGGACGGAGAAGCTTCAGAGAACGGTTTTTCGTATACTTGCAGATATTTACTGTACCATTTGTTCATAGTTGTATCTAATTTATATTATTTTTTTCGTAAGAATCTCTCTATATTTCTGACGCACCGATACCCGAATATTCTGATAAGGAGCGTTCTTGTACGGTAATAAAAAAATGCTTTGTGTGAGAACCATGAGTTTTGATAATGATGGATCGCATACGTATATGGGGTCAAAATCACTTGTCGCGAATCGAAGACTTTTGGAGAAAAGTATTCACACGGAAGCACACATACCTTCGTCTGCATATCTATCTTTTCTAATTCATTAATCCTGCTTCCGGATGGTAGATTATATACAGGTTTCAGTTTCTGTATCGTCTCATTCATTATTTCCGGTAGCATACGGATATCCATTTGTCCGTCTTCTTTTACAAACTTTCTGTTTTGATAATAATCCAAGCAAGCTTTTACCCAGTCGCATCCTTTTTCCGCTCCTATGATAGCTGCTTCGATAGTACCTGCATTTTCAGCTCCTACAAAATAGGGAAGTTTCAGAAACTCGTCAAAGCTTTTTAGCACTTCTACGTCGGAGTCGAGATAGATACCTCCGTAGTGATAGAGAGCATACATGCGGATGTAATCTGCCGCAAAAGCATATTTTTTGGTTGCAAAAGCCTGTTCTACCCACAGACTGCTTTTCAGATCAAATTGGTTACAGTCCCACAACATAACTTCATAATCGGGGAGGTGCTTCTTCCAACTGTCCAGGCATTTCTGTATCTTATGCGGATAAGGATCTCCGCTTAGCCAGCATAAGTGTATTAGTTTTGGTATCATGATAATTGATCGCTATAAGGTTGTTTTGTTAATGTTTCGAATAACTCTCTCCATTCTTGTGCCACGTGTTCAATCTTGAAACGTTCCACATTGATGCGTGCTTGTTTGCCCATCTCTTTCCGTACTTTTTCATTTTCAATGAGATAACATATTTTCCCGGCCAAGCCTTCGATATCTCCATTCTCTACTAATAGACCATCTTTGCTGTCAGTAATGATGTCGCGCGGACCGCAGGGACAGGTGAATGACACCGGAGGGACGCCACAGGCCATTGCTTCAATGATAACCATTCCAAACCCTTCGAACCGTGACGATAGGACAAATATGGAACTTTCGCAATATTTGTCTACAATATTCGGTACGCTATGCTCCAGAACACAATTGGATGAAATGCCAAGCGAGTCAATCTGTTGTTGTAGTTTTTCGCGCATGCCATCTCCGTAAATGCGCAGCGTCCAATCTGGATGTTGTTCACTGACAATCTTCCAGGCAGGAATCAGGCGGTCGAATCCTTTTTGCGGTACATATCGTCCGACAGCTATTACCTGTTTTTGTGAATTGTCGGAAGATACTCCCGGGTAAAAGGGAAGTGGATTGTATATCACGCTTACATTGTTTAACTCTGTCCATTGAGCGGCATCTTCATGGCTAAGAACGATGAAGCGTTTCAGTTGGCGCAATTGACGTATGAGTTGTCGTCTCCAGTGTTCCTTCACAATCCGTTGCAAGAACATGGGAAGGTGATTGTCATTGAATGCACGGTAGTCGGATTTATTGAAATGGATTTCTCCGATTTTTATGCTCCCGTCTTTCACTTTATTGATGAAATTAATATCACGGCGGAGGAGGGAGATTGTAATATCCGGACGGATGTTGCAGAGGCATTCATTAAGTCTCTTTTTGAACAATCGTTGTTTTTTCCAATATCCGAGAATCCTTTTTGGCAAAGTGCGCCCGTACATTTCATCGTAGTTAATATTCAGTTGGTGGAGGGTGATAGACGGGTGAAGTTCATAATAAGGCTTCTTGTTTTTGCCGTCTGTCAGAATGATATGTATTTCATAGCCGAAATGTTCAGCAAAATAATTTGCTTTTAGCGTTAACACCCGCTCCATACCGCTGGGGTAATAGAGAGAGGGAATGCAGTAGGCTATTTTAATCTGTTTGCTCATCAACTATTGTTTGTAACTTTGGTTATATTTACTGTGTCTTAAATCCTATCTTCTCAATTACTTTTTGCATTTGGGCTTTCCATGATAATGGACGGACCGATTCGCGAATCTCAAGTGGCGTGGTTTTCAATGACTTCTGAAATTCAACCAACGCCGGGATGTCTACTGGCGATTCGTCAGCAGGAACCTTCCATACATAAGGCATGGAATCGAAATCCTCGTCCGTTTCTGAATATGTGAAAGCAAATCCCCGTGCGGCATATTCACGGTTTTTTAGTGTCTTGATATAAGTGATACCGCTTCGATGGCGTCCGAGGCTACCAATAGCGAAATCTGCTCTTTCAAATTGGATATCCAGTTCCTCACCATGTAATGGTCCGTGCATGATGACATACGGTTCCAGATGATTGTTGCGGACGACAGGCAGAATTTCTTCCCGTTCCCGTTCGCCGGATAGTGGACCGATGATGTGGAAATATACTTTATAATCGGGGTTAGTCCGGTAGTACTCTGCCATTCCGTTCACCATGCGGTCAAATCCATGCCAATAGTGTACTTCGGCTACACCGATAAGATGCAGTTCATGTGAAGTGTCATTTTGGCTTTGCTTCATGGGAATGGCATCAAAGTCTATTCCGTTGGAGATACGTATGGTTTTTCCTCCAAAGATCGTTTCCGCGTTGGAGAAAGTGACAATGCCGTCCAGATGTTTAGCTAGTTGGTGTCGGAAGCAACGGTCGATGAGCAAATAAAATTTCATAGACCGGGAAGTGTATTCCTGATCGTATGGATAAGTTGGAATTTCCATTACCACTTTGGCACCTGTCTGTTTTAACAGTTTCACCAGTCGTAAGGTAAACGGATTGGCGTTGTGATGGGAACGGATATATACCAGTTCGATTTTTTCGCGGCGGGCATATTCTATAATAGGAGAATAATAGACACGTTTCCAAACTTTGGCGGCAGCTCCTGTGCCAAAGTCGGCAATGACTTCGTTATCTACCTTCCAGCGGCGTTCACCATAAGCGGTGATATCGTAATGACACAGGCGAACATCCACTCCACATTCTTTGAGGGCTTTCACTTGATAATGTATTTTCTTACTAATTCCATTGGCTTTGTCAAAGCCATGGAATATAAGGAACAAGGCTTTCATTCGTTATATATAAATCTCTGTATATTGTTTATTTTGTCTATTTACTTTCTCTTACACATGATACTCCGCACTTTCCCTATAATGTCATACTCATGCGTAGCCTGTATATATCCTCCAAAGATAATAAAACTAATTATACCTTTAGCAATAATTGTCACAAAAATATTCATTCCTTCCAGTACATATTGCATCGGAATAAGGGCTAGCACTATCAAAGTGCTAATTATCAATGGAGAAATAAGCTGACGCATGAATGGCCAGGCACTTCTTCGGAAAGTTACCCGGTACATTTGCCAATAACATTGTATAAAGTTGATGGTGAACGTTATCACGATGCAACTTGCCACTGCTGTCAGCGTTTCGAAGTAGAAGATTCCGAGCAATATACCTGCCACGTTGAGTACAGATGAAAATACTCCGCACACAAACAAGCTCCGTGTATCGCCTGCCGCTTGAAAGATGGAACCGGACGAAGAAAGTATAATCTGAATCCCTACGGAGAGTGACAGAATCCGGAATACAGGTACGGATGGCATCCATTGATTACCGAAAATAATAATTGTCACTTCTTCTGCTGTGAAGAAAAGCAGTACACTAAGTGGAAGACCAATAAAGGCAAGAAAACGAACAATGCGTTCGTAAGAACTTAACAGTTTTCCTTTGTCATTCTGAAAATCACTGAAAATAGGGTGCATCACCGGAGTGATGACTTGTGTGATATTCTGCAAAGGCAGCATCATCAAGCGGTAAGATTTCTCATAATATCCTAAGTCGGACATGCCCATGTATTTGCCAATCAGTAGTTTATCCAGATTTCGACTGAAATAGTTGATGACGTTGAACAGGAATTGGTAGGCAGAATAGGAAAATATCTTCCGGAGTACCGTCAACCCCAATGTGAAGCGCAGCCGTTGCGGATAACGCTGAAAGGAGATAACGAATATCAGTATGCTGGATACAATCGGGTTGATAATTAATGCATATAGTCCTGCTCCGCAAAGGGCAGCGGTCACGGCGGCTGCACCTGCGGAGATTTGAATAACGAAGCTACGGATAGCTATGAATTTAAATTCTTTGTTCCGGTAGAACAATGCTCCCGGCACGATGGTGGCAGAGGCAAAAAAGAGGTTGACAGACAGCAGTTGACACAAAGTCCGTAGAGTATTGCTCTGGTAATAATCGGCAATAATCCACGAAGAAGCGAAGAATAAGACACTGATTCCGATACCTGTCCATACGGTGAATGAAAAAATATCCGACAAATCATCTTTAGTCAACGATTTGTGTTGGATGATGGCCGGAGATACTCCCATGTCGGTGAGAAGATTGAAGAACGCGATGATTACGGTAGCGACAGCTACGATTCCGAAGTCATCCGGTGATAATAGGCGGGCCAGTATTCCTGCTACGACAAGGGATATGAAGACGCCGCTGTATTTAGCCAATGCAGTGTAAAATACCCCTGAAAATAATTGACTCTTAATGTTATTAGCCATTGATTGCTTGTTTATATGTTTGTGCGTATGCTTGTCCCACTTTGTGGATGCTCATATTTTCCATGCCGTACGTGTAATTCACTTCCCCTTGTCCCCATGCGGCAAGCCGGCGGGCTTCTTCGAGTGCTCGCAGGATGTCTTTTTTGTTGTCGGGATTGAATGTCGGGTTACCGGTTTCGGAAAGCAGTTCGCCGATATTTCCCACTTTGGGACCTACCACCACTTTGTGATAGAGGAAAGCAAGGGGTACGTTACCCGAATTTAATATGTCTTTCCGTTGGATGAATATCACGTCTGAAGCAGCCATATAGTAGGGCAGGTCACAGTTGTCTATCAGCTCGTCGTTGGCTCCTGCCTGTAGTTTATATATGCGATTAAACAGTGGCATGAATAGATAATATCCGGCCCTTGAAATCCATCGTTTGAGGAAATTCCTGCCATAGTTGTTGTGTCTTGAAAAAGGATAGAGGCGTGGAGCTAACAGCATCTTGCGTTCCTCATTCCAGCTGCGGAACGCTCCGAGCACCATGCGTATTTCTTCACGATTGCGAAATTTTCCAAAGGCAGTGACAATGAATGCATCTTGCGACAGATTGAGATATTGGCGTGCGCGTTCTACGCTGATATCTTCTTTGTAAGTGTATTGGTAGATGTGGTGAGGGATCACTGTATTCTGGCTGTCAGGATATCTTGTGAGAAATTCGTCGCGACTGAAACGCCCCATGTGTACGACGATGTCACTCTGCGATTCGATAATATCATAGGCTCGGCTTATGATTTCATTAGCATAATGTGGACGGACATTGTGTCGTGTGTAGATAAACCGTGTTCCTCGTGAACGAAAAAAACGGATACGTTCTTCCAGTCGGCGAATAGTGTCGGGGTTGCTACATGTCCAGCCTATAACTTCTTCCGGCCATTGGAAATGTATGATATCATAATCCGTATCCGACTCCCAAAACTCTTTTGTGGAACATCGCACGTCAATGCCAGCCATCCTGATCGCATCGCACAAAATTGGTACGAACAAATTGTCCGTATCTCCGTTTTCTCTAAAGACAATGAGTGCTTTTACCGATGGATTGCTTGTGTCTTCACTCTCATTCATGTTTTTTCCTTTGATTTTGAACAGCTAAGCTGTGCCACAAAGGTAATGAAAGATATGAAAATAACTATCTTTTTTTGATCTTCTTTTCATTGCTCGGCTCCTTGAACGAACCATTCTTCTTCTTGTTCGCACCAAGCTTCCTGTATTTTAAGAGTATAGCCTCTTCTTTATTGGCATTTCTCGTTTAACAGAGCTTTTACTATCTGGTAACAAATGTTGTGAATGTTGATGACACAGAAAAACGTTCAGCTAAATACTACATAGTGAAAAAACATCTATCATACTATCATGCATTTTAATAGTCTCCTTACTATTAGAAGAATAAGTATGATAGATGGCTTTAAAAAATGTATCTATCATACTTTTACCAGCAAAAACAGGTTATCTGTCATCTACAAAATAGCCGAATAAAGGTCTTATATGCATGAAATAGCTTGCTTTTGTTGTAATTAATCCGTATAAATACGATTATCATGGCTTAATAATCCAACTTTAACAGCGATAAGTTTATAGCCCACATGTGTGTGATGCACAGCCCATATGTGTAGGCTGTACGGTTTACATGCGTGGGCGTAAGCATTCGGCCTCGCCCGTATTTCTCTCCAAGCTATAATAAAGTCAAAAGCCAAACGAAGCATGTCTGGCTTTTGACTTTATTTATCTTTCTTGTTTATCCTTTCCAATTAAATGGCAGTAAATCGGCGTAGTCGTTTTTCTTTTCTCTTTCATTCTCCTGTACCCTAATCAACACGTCCTGCATCCATAGTTTTGGGTTCACCTTATTTTCCCTGCAACATCCCATCAGTGAAAAGAATATTGCCGCTGCATGTGCCGCTTCATGTGAACCGGAGAAAAGAGT
>NZ_GG774799.1:0-2456 GCF_000163675.1 Bacteroides sp. D22
GGGTGCGACATGAAGTCGCATAGATAATTGTTGGAATGATACTTACGGGTATCAGCTTTAACCCGCTGTTCCGTCAGCGGTAGCCTACCGACCGATGCACCTTAATGTTGTATTAAGCGGTCGGGACGAAGTACACTTTCGCAAGACAAGACAGAACCGTGAGGGGAAGTCAAGTACGGTTAGTATCATACCGTAGAGTGGCGAGGCTGGATAGTATGGTTAGCGCAAGCGAACTGTTAGTAAACTTCGTAATGTCACGAAAGAGTGTAAGATACTGGCACACTCTACCCAAAAGGGAAGCGGTCGGTTAATCCTCTCCATGGTAGGATTACACGGATATAAGCACCGCCGGAGGATGAGACAGAACCTAACCTATCCGTTAGTTATCTATGTGGAACATGGTAAGCCTGTATATCTCCTGTCATGTAAAAATGACAGGTAAGCTGACAGCAATGAAAGCCGAATGGTGTGCAGGTATAAGATAACAGAAAAAGCGAATGCCGTTCTGTAATGGAGCGGATACGGATTGAACCGACATCACGGGCTGATGTGGGCGACATCATCCGACACGAAAGTGGGCAGACTTCTGTGACGACATTAGGTAGGCAATCAAACCGAATGTTGTCAAATGGTGATTCTTTACAATTAACTTTTAGAACTTTCAAAAGGAGGAAAGCAAATGAACGAAAACAAGACATCGTGTGCGCCTGCTGACAATCAGCAAACACTTTGGGACAGAATAGACTGGACTAAAGCGGAGTTGGCTGTCAGAAAGCTACAAGCACGAATTGTAAAGGCTCAGAAGGAAGGCAGATACAACAAGGTGAAAGCCTTGCAGTGGACGCTGACCCACTCTTTTTACGCAAAAGCCTTAGCCGTAAAGAGAGTTACTTCTAACGGAGGTGGCAACACCCCCGGAGTGGACATGGAAACATGGGAGAAACCCGAAGCAAAAACACAAGCGATAAGCGAACTCAAACGCAGAGGCTACCAGCCGAAGCCATTGAGAAGAGTCCACATCAAAAAGAGTAATGGCAAACTGCGACCGTTGGGAATACCGACAATGAAAGACAGAGCCATGCAAGCACTCTACCTTATGGCATTAGAACCAGTGTCGGAAACAACAGCCGACTCACGTTCATACGGTTTCCGCAAGGAACGCCGCTGTATGGACGCGGTAATGCAATGCCATAACATTCTCCGAAAAGGCTATTCTCCCGAATGGATTCTGGAGGGTGACATAAAGGGGTGCTTCGACCATATCAGCCATGAATGGCTGCTTGCCAACATCCCTATGGACAAGGCAATACTCCGAAAATGGTTGAAATGCGGCTATATCTTCAACAAACAGATGTTCCCGACAGAGGAGGGAACGCCACAAGGTGGCATTATCTCTCCCACGCTTGCCAATATGACATTGGACGGATTGCAGAAAGTCCTTGCAGAGAAATATAAACGAGTTAGAATCAAAGGTAAGTTATATTCGCCAATGGTGAATCTTGTCCGTTACGCTGATGACTTTATAATTACCTGCGAGAACCGTGAAACACTTGAAAAGGAAATCAAGCCATTGGTAGCCGACTTTATGTCTGAAAGAGGTCTGACCTTATCAGAAGAAAAGACGGTGATAACCAATATCCGTGACGGTTTCGATTTTCTCGGTTTCAACATCCGCAAATTCGGCAATGAAATATTGACCAAGCCGACCAAGAAAGCCGAAAAACGCTTTATGGAGAATATCCGTAAGGTGACAAAAGGTCATAAGGGTTGCAAGCAGGAATCATTAATCAGGATGTTGAATGCTAAAATTCGAGGATGGGGAGCATATTATCAGCATGGGGCGACACGTGATTCTTTTCACAGAATCGACCATCAGATATTTCTCGCCTTGTGGCAATGGGCTAAACGCCGTCATTCCAAGAAAGGGAAACAGTGGATAAAAGACCGCTATTGGCACAATATCCGAGGGAACAGCTGGACTTTTGCGGCTAAGTTCAAGAAATCAAACGGCAAAGAAGACCAACTTACCTTGTTGAAACTGGCATCTTCGTTTCCTTTTCTGCAATATACGCAGATAAAGGGGGACATGAATCCGTTTGACGCAGACTGCCGCCTGTACTTCAATAAAAGAATGAAGTCAAAGATGCTTGTGACGCTGAAAGGACGTAAATCCCTGCTTTACCTATGGGAAAAGCAAGGTCGGAAATGTCCGATATGTGGTGAACCGATTGACACGCATAAGGCATGGAATGTAATGCCGACCGTACAAGACGGACGGAAATGCAATCTGTTGGTTCATGATGAATGTTTCAAATTATCCCGTAAAAACAATGGAAACAAGAAGTAGGATGAGCCGGTCTCTGCACACGAACAGAGACTTTGAAAAGCTTGAGCCGTATGAGGGGAAACCCTCACGTACGGTTCTGAGGGGGGAAGAGGGCAGTAATGCCCTTGAC
>NZ_GG774799.1:2749-83128 GCF_000163675.1 Bacteroides sp. D22
CGGAAATGTCCGATATGTGGTGAACCGATTGACACGCATAAGGCATGGAATGTAATGCCGACCGTACAAGACGGACGGAAATGCAATCTGTTGGTTCATGATGAATGTTTCAAATTATCCCGTAAAAACAATGGAAACAAGAAGTAGGATGAGCCGGTCTCTGCACACGAACAGAGACTTTGAAAAGCTTGAGCCGTATGAGGGGAAACCCTCACGTACGGTTCTGAGGGGGGAAGAGGGCAGTAATGCCCTTGACCTACCCGATAGGCCGGCTGATATGGAACAACGCAACGGCAGGGCGGTACGCAAGGGCAACACCGTGAAACTATGGGGCGGTAACGTGGTTGATGTCGTCATTTACGGCACGGAAAAGACGCTCGATGCCTACAAGTTCAACCTGCTGAAGAACAAGCAGATGTTCATCGACCAGATCAACAACGGCACAATCGCCGTGCGCCGTATCGACGAGGGCGGCATGGACGAGGAGAGCGGCATGAATTTCGCCGAGTTTGTGGCTATCCTTTCCGGCAATACCGACCTGCTCGAAAAGGCAAAGCTCGACAACAAGATTGCACTGTTGGAAAAGGAACAGGGTGTTTTCAAGAGGGAACGCGTTTACGCAGAACGCCAGATTGCGGACAAGCGGGAGGGCATAAAGAAATCGAAAACCACGGCGGCAAGTCTGGCAAAGGATTGGAAATACATCACCTCATACACTGGAGAAAAGGCAACCTTGTTGCTAAACCTGCCACAGGCCACTGCCGAAGAAATCGGGCGCGAACTGCACCGTATAGCCAAGTTCCACCGGATCGGAGCGTATAGCACTATAGGTACGTATGCAGGGCTGAATCTGCTGGTACGTAGCGAGTACAACATGGGAGGCTTCGACCGCAACACGTTCTTTGTCGAGGGCATAAGCGGACTGAAATACTGCTGTGGAGTGTCCGGTGCATTACCGCTTGGCTATGCGGACTCGGCACACTACCCGCAAGCCGCGCTCGACAAGCTGCCCGGCTTGATAGACAAGGAGCACAAGTTAGCCGCCAAACTTGAAAGCGAAATCCCCGTTCTGCAGGAAATAGCAAACCGACAGTGGAGCAAAGCCGACGAGTTGTCAAGGCTCAAACTGGAGTGCAAGGAGTTGCAGCGCAAGATTGACGAGGATTTGAAAGATGCCGAACATTCGCGCGCCGAAGAACCGCAAGCCTCCGAATACGAACCTGAACCAAAAGCTGCTTGATAACCATAATCATATTTAAACCGTTCCCCTTGCACGGGCGTGATGACTCGGGCAAGGGGATTTTTACGTTCCGGTCTGCCGACGGCTTCATTCTTTTTTATAGGCAAAGGATTCTGCAATCATTTTTCTGATCTTTTGCCAATTCGGTATCTGTTTAAGCTCTTTTCTTATAGGTGCGTCATAGAGCAAAAACAACAAGCACAGGAAAATGCAGGCATACGCCGTCCAGCCATAGATCTGCTTGACGCTTATTTCCATCATTTGCGACATGAAAGTTTCCATAGAATGTTGTATCGGGACAGACATCCTGCTTGAAACCACGTTGTCTATGGCAGCTCCGTAATGCGCTATGTTGTCAGGAATATAATAAGCCAATCCCCGTGTATAGATTGCCGCCCCGACTACGCCGCCCATGACCATGTGCAACATATTGAACACGGACAATGCTTGGAAGAAATGCTGGAAGCTCATAATCTCTTCCAGGCAAGTCATAAAAGTGGCACTAAGCACGGCATAAGCAAAGCTGCGACAAAATATCGGCAGATAGAGTTGGGATATATGGATGTCGGTAGAGATTAAGAGATAGCTTCCCGACAAATAGCATACGATCCCACCCAAGCCGACGATTATCAGCCGAAGATAGTTGAAATGCCTGATGTGCATCCACCAATAAGCGAATATGCATCCGGTCAAAACGCCGGCAAGCGCAGGCCAGTCCAGTTGTACGCTTGTCATTGCGCCATAATGCATTACTTCTTCCAGGTAGACTTCCTCCAATACGTGCTCGGCTGCGAAAAACATTTCGACTAAAGTAATCAAGATAAATACAGGCAGCAGATGGCGGTATGTCCACATCTTCGGTTCATAATACGGGTGGCGGATTGTAAACATACGCCAGACACAGAAGAAAAATGTGACGAATATGACGACACTTAACTGACGGATAACCGGACTGTTCCACCAATCGTACCAGTCACCGTAATTGAACAAATATGCAGTCTCCAGCAAAAGCATGGCCCAAAGTATCGCTCCCAACCAGTCTATGCCGAATAAAGGAAGTTTCTTGAACATGCGGAAATGACGTGTACATACGGTAAGGACCAGCAAATCGATCATCATTATACCACTAATGAACAGCTGCATGTAATCCCAATGGTAGTAATACATCAGGTAGGTCGCAAGCAAATCCGACAGCTGCATGCTCCCTAAAATGACAATATGCAACACCGGGAAAAAAACGGTAAAATCACGTGTGGGACTCATCCACAATTGGATATTGGACATACACTCAAAAGTTCCTTGAATTTTGCACATCCCTTCGATGAAACGAACGAGCCAAAGTAGGGGCAGAAACGTGATGTGCGGGGCAAGCAGGTTACAAAGCAGGACACCCGTGGCAGAGGCACACAGCAGCGTCTTGTTCGTGAAACGGAACTTCATACGGAACAACAAAGGAAAATATATGGCCATCCCTGCCAAGTTCGCGTAAAGACACATCAGAAGGTCTTCCCGCATGAGAGTCGTTTCTCCCATCATCTGGTTCAATGTCCCGAGGTAAAGTCCGCCGGAAAACTGGAAGGTAATAGCGAAAAACACGTAAATCCATGGTCGTATTCGTTCAGGGACAAATCCCCTGAACATGGGCATGGAGAATGGTATGGGGTGTGTACTTCCGCTCATTTTCAGTATCTCACTTTACATTCCACATTGAACCCGGTCCTCAAACGGTGCACCTCATCCGCTTCATTGCCCTGCAGACGGATACGGACGGGAATCCTTTGCTCCACCTTTACAAAATTGCCCGTGGCATTATCCTGCGGTATCAGGGAAAAAGCTGCTCCTGTAGCATCGGAAATGGACTCGACTACCCCCTTGTAGACCACGCCCGGGACGGCATCAGCCGTAAAGGTGACATCGGCGCCTTCCTTGATGTTGGGCAGTTGCGTCTCTCGGTAATTGGCGATGACCCAGAGGTCGCTGTTGTCCACAATATCAACCATAGTTTGACCCGGCTGTACCAATTGGGCCTCGTGGATGCCTTTATGTCCGGTCATTCCGTCACAGGTGGCAATGACAACCGTATATGACAGATTCAGCCGGGCCAGGTCCACGGTGGCCTGTGCCAGACGGATAGCCGCTTCATTCTGCCCCAACCGATGCGTCTGTTCGTCTTTTGTCAACGAGGTTGAATGTTTCATACGGAGGACCTGTTCATATCGGGCATTGATGGCATCATAGGTAGTCTTTACTTTATCATATTGTTGCCGGGTAACAGCATCCTTATCCAGCAGTTTCTTGTACCGTTGCAACTCGCGTTCCGCGTTGGCTCTCTGTACACGGACTTCCTCGATACCGGCATCGTTGACTGCTATGTTGTTTTGCGTGGTGGCTATCCCTGCATGGGTTATCTGTTGTCCGGCCTGTGCATTCGCCAAATCCGCTTCGGCTTGTGCCAAACGTAATTTGAACTCCGAATCTTCAATTACAAGCAGCGTATCGCCTTTATGCACCGGCTTGTATTCCTCGAAATAGATCTTTTTGATAAATCCCTGTACCCGTGTATTGACGGGAGTGATATGCTGTTTCACCTGGGCGTTGTCCGTATATTCCACGTTGCCCAAGTGGATGAAACGTGAGCAGACGTATGCCATACCGATTATCAGCAATGCTATGACAATCGTATTATAAATAAGTTTCTTTATTTTCCGTGTAATCATGACCATATTCTGTTTTTTAGTTTATAAATTATAATGTATGTGTACTGTATTTCATTTTATAATAGTTATATAGGATGTTGATGCGGGCATCTACCAACCCCAAGTCGGCACGGAGTTTCATATTGCTGGCATCCAGCATGTCGGTCAGCAACGCCATCTCGTTTTTATAGCGGTTGTTGGTGACATCGTAGTTCTCGTTCGCCAGTTTTACACTGTTCTCTTGCGTCCGCAAATCGGTAAAGGCCGTCAGGAAGTTCACATATCCTTCTTGTACGGTATTCTCTACTTGCTCCTGTGCCAATTGGTGGCGTTCCTCCGCCTGCCGCACATTCAAACGTGCCTGTTTTAACTTCTTGTTGTTCTTGAAAAGTGAGGAAAGATTGTATTTTACTCCTATTCCTATATGCCAATAATTGAAATTGTTATCCAACACGGGCACTTCTATGGTGATCGGGCCCTCCAGATGGTCGGCAGCGACAATGGAAATATGTGGGAGTCGTTCCGAACGTTCCTGTTTTACCTTTTGCTCGTTCATTTGGATAGCCGTCTGCGTTTGTCTCAATAACAGGTTATTGCCCTTTGCCATTTCCTGCCATTCTTCTTCCGTGAGAGTGATAACCTGCTGTTCCAACAAAGATGTGTCAGGCCTTATTTCTGTATTTTCCGGCAAATGTAAAATAGTTACCAGCTGATGGTTAGCGATTTTACGCGTGTCCTTAACCCTTGACAATTGCAGGTTCAGTTGCTCCTTTTGCAATTCATAGCGTGTAATGTCATTTTTGAGGACTGTGCCTTGTTCCCTGCGGGCTTGCATATTGGCTATGACTTCTTCGGTAAGTTCCATGTTTTTTTTCAGCACCCGGATGTGGTTGTCCAGCTTGTAAATGTTCAAGTAATGCCCTACAAGCAAGAAACGTATCTCCTGGACATTCTTCTGTAAGTCAAGTTCGGCCAGCAACTTTCCCAGTTCCGCTTGCTTGATTCCGCTGCCTATTGCTCCGCCTGCATAGATGACCTGTCGTGCTTCCAGTGCGAAGTTGTTACTGAAATGCGGCATATCCACCGTCATAGCATTCCCGAAATCCCTGTCCCATATCTTCCCATTACCTAAATAGCTTGCAGAAAGAGATATGTCCACATCCGGAAGCCTTTGTGCTTTGGCCGCCTTGAGAGCTTCATTCGCGGCTTCCGTTCCAGTCCGGTAAGTTTGAATACTTTTGCTTTGTTCGTCAGCAAGACGGAATAATTCCTCTATGCCCATCCATCGGGTCTGGGCACATAAACTCTGACTACATAGGGCTGCGATGTAAAACAGCCCTATGAGCCCTTTCTTTTTGCTCATAAACTAACTGATTATTTTATAGTTATCGAATGAATATAGTTTTTGGGGGAAGAAAAGCAAAGGTTATATTAAAGCCTCTACACCCCATGAATGAAAATTATGAATTTTATTCCTGTAACAAATTATATACATTTCCATGTTATACTTCCTATGTCGTATTTTGACGTGCAAAGTAAGGAAAAAAAGGAATAGGATGCGACTTTATATAGCCTGTATTTTTAAATATTTTAACTATTGAGTTATATGTGTCATATTAGAAATCTGCAATGTAACGGCAAGGCAGTAAACACTTTTGCAGCTTTTGTCATATTCTTCCCAAAGTATGATAAAACCTTAGATCTGTGAAGTATATCCGTATCCGTGTATAGGATCATTTCATGGAAAAGCCCCTGTAAACTTTCGATGGCTTGCAGGGGCTTCTACGCATTAGGACAGGGCATCATCGCTTGTCGGCAATTCCATATTCCGGCCAATGACTAGAATCTACACGAGGCTTGACCAAACTCTTCAAGTATACAGTCAAATTGCGAATCTCTGCCAGTTTGCGGTTAGCGGTAGGGACAATTCCATTCAATTCAGCACGCCGACGGTCCACTTCCGCATTCAGTTTCTCACCTTCGAGGATAGCGGCTTCCAGTTTTGACAAGTCATTCGCGCTTACTCCGTAGTTTTTCACCGTTTCCAAATGTTCTCTCAATCCTTTGGTCAAGGCCCGTGCCTTGTCCAAATACATTTCGTTCGTTTTTGACATATTCTTTTGTTAATTGATTAGCAAGGTAATGAGTCCGTCCCTTGCATGACTGGGGCTTTTGCCGTTTCAAAGATAATAAAAAAACAACAAAACTGTTACTGCCATTTTATAGTATATCTAAATGCAAATAGTTGAAAATCAGTAGAAAACAAAATGTTAATTATTTAAAAAATATTCTATTCTTTATTCGCCTTGTCACCCATGTCTTAACTATCGGCTTCCACTTGTCGATCATCTTATTCATACAATAGTAAGGTCTTCATGAGTCGCTTCGCCATCGGGAATAACCAATATGTTTACGGCATCCACCGCTGGGCGACAAGCGGCTTTGAAAACGGTACGAGTCTCCCTTGCAAGACCCTCTTGACAGCCTGCATTTGCCTTTTATATCATTCTTTACATTTATAGCAATTCTGCACTTCCTTTTCTATCTTCTCCCTCTTATCGCTTATCTGGCTTATTCCTGCCCTCGCCGGTTGGCTTTCCAGACGCAAATTTGGACTGTCGCGCTTGATTCCGTCGCTTTGAAGTGCATTTCCTGTAAAATTCTTCCTTTCCGCGAAAGAGTAATTTTCCGGAAAAAGCGTCGGAAATAGCTTGTTCGGCAGTCCCCTAAAGCATCTGTAAATCCCAAGCGGTTCAGGCAGAAAAAGAACCGAACAAAGGGGAACAAAAAAATAAAAACAATTTAATTTTAGGTAATGGTAAGACTAACCACCTTGCCGCAAAGCATTTTAAGTTATGTTATACGTTCACACCATCGGCAGAATCGGAAAAGATTGCCAAGTTATCACAGGAGCACACGGCTCATTCATCGCTTTTGATATTGCGGTAGACGATTATTCTCACGGAAACAGCGTTACCACATGGGTAAGGGTACGGAGTAAGAAAGAAAACCACATACGTCTGGCCGAGTACCTGACCAAGGGAAGACTGTTACTCATCGAAGGAACGCTCTCGGCTTCACTATGGAAGGATAAGAGCGAAAACTACCAGATCCAGCTCTCCATTACGGCGGACGCGTTGGAGTTCGTTAATGCCGGAAAACGGGAAGGCGCATCTTCTGAAGCGGGCGGCCCGACGGATGCTGCAGACGAGGTTCCGACACCTCCGGCTGATGCACCGCAGGACGACAAGGACGACCTGCCTTTCTGACAAAGTGCATACATCGCTGATAGCAAGCCGATACTAAATGTAGTATTTACTAATTGTAGTAAAATAGTAGATACCACGTTACGAAAGATAGTAAGTACTGCATTTAGCCGGTTAGTATTAGTAAAGTAGTAAATACTATAACACTAAAATACTTTTTGTAGTAAAATAGTAGATACTAATTGTAGTAAATACTAAAAAAAGTATTACTTTTGTACCAGATATAAAGATATATAGTTATGGCAAAAATTATAGCGGTTCTGAACCACAAGGGAGGGGTCGGCAAGACGACTACCACCATTAACCTCGCTTCCGCCTTACAGCAGAAGAAAAAACGTGTACTGGCTATCGACATGGACGGTCAGGCAAACCTTACAGAATCCTGCGGTCTCTCCATTGAAGAGGAACGGACGGTGTACGGGGCTATGAGAGGCGAATATCCATTGCCGATTGTTGAGCTCGGGAACGGTCTTGCCGTCGTTCCGTCCTGCCTTGACCTGTCGGCGGCAGAATCCGAGCTTATCAACGAGCCGGGACGAGAGCTGATACTGAAAGGGCTGATTGCAAAGCTGCTTGACAGCCGGAAATTCGACTACATCCTGATTGACTGCCCACCCTCGTTGGGCCTGCTGACGCTCAACGCCCTTACCGCGGCGGACTATCTGATTATCCCGGTACAGGCACAGTTCCTCGCCATGCGCGGAATGGCAAAAATTACGAACGTGATCGAGATTGTCAGGGAACGCCTGAACCCGAACTTGAATATCGGTGGCATTGTCATTACCCAGTTTGACAAACGCAAGACGCTCAACAAGAGCGTGGCCGAACTTATCAACGATTCTTTCTGCGACAAAGTGTTCAAGACGATTATCCGGGACAACGTGACGCTGGCCGAAGCTCCTATAAAAGGAAAGAATATCTTCGAGTATAACAAGAACTGTAACGGTGCCAAAGACTACATGGCCTTAGCGCAAGAAGTGTTGAAATTAAAATAAGACGATATGAGCAAGAGCGATTCATTGAAAGACGGCATGAAAAGCGGGTTGGACGGGCTGCTGTCATCCACAAGGAAATCCCCGTCAAAAAAGGAGCCTGTGCCGGTCAAAACGGAAAAAGAACCGGCGGTACATTGCAATTTCGTCATCAACAAGAGCATTCACACGCGCATGAGGCTTCTTTCTATTGAAAAGGGGATGTCCCTGAAAGATATTGTGAACGAAGCCATGACGGAGTATCTGGAAAAAAACGGGAAGTAACCTCACTTCCCGTTTTTATGCCCGTAACGTGCCGACGGAGATATTACGACAATGTAATTAATATACTACATATCGGCCATTGACAGTCCTTTGTATGAAAGCGAATAGCCTTTGAATTCTCCCGTTGCGCGCAGGAAAACGGCAGCTTTTGCTTCCAGTATTTCCATGGAGACGTTTTCGGCTTTACGCTTGACTTCGAAAAATGTCGCCGTGTCGTCCAGCTCGTTTTCGGCCACGATGTCGATTTCATTTTCCCCCTTGCGATCCCACCAGCCACCGATGCGCGTATAGGCTTGTTGTTCTATCAGCACGCGCCTGAACCAGCGTTCAAGCATCAGTCCGCTGAAGGTTTCATAATCCCGGTCTATAATTGTCTTAACGCTCCCGTAATTCTCTATTTCCAGCATATAGCTGTACTTGTAGATGAAGCGAAACCAGAATGTGAAGAAATTATCCTCTATTATATAGCGCACATTCTTCGCGGAACTTCTCTCAAACAGCGGTTGTTTCTTCGATATGATTTCGTATTCTTTCTCCAACTTGGTAAGGTAACCGCCGATTTCCTTGCCTACCACGTTCTCGATTTCCGAACGGGAGGTTTTTCCCCGTGCGATGGCTGATAGTATGGAGAAATAGGTTCCGTAATCCTTGCCGAACTCTTCTATAAGAATCGCTTTACCTTCTCCCAGAAAGATAGAGTCGGCCTTGATAATTTGATTGAGCATGGCCGATTTGGTCGTTGCCCCAGCATCCACGAGTAATTGCACGTACTTCGCCACGCCTCCCGTGAAGGCGTACAAGGCCAGCAGGTCTTCCGCCGTGTAGTCCGGGTTGTATTCCGAGAGGATCTCCTTCAAGACGGTCGGGGTAAACGGGCGTACGGTCATAAAGCGCGACTGTCGGTTATACAACGGCTCTTTCTTGTCCTTGAATATCTTTGTCATCATGGAGTATATCGAACCGCAGACAATTAGGTTGATGCGCGACTCCGGACTGTATAGGTCCCAGATACGCTGCATATCGCTGAATACCGATTTGTTCACACGGAAAAATTCCTGAAACTCGTCGATAAAGAGCGTGATGGGACGCCCTGCCGAGAGTTTCATCAGATACTCGAACACATCGGTGAAGCGTTCCGCTCGCCCCATGGTCGGGACACCTAACTTGCTCTCTATTTCAAGCCGGTAATCCTCGCACAAATCGCTCTCGGCTTTCCGGGCGACAAAGAAGTAGAGAATCGGCTCGTCCTCGTATGCCTTCCATACGAGCGAGGTCTTACCGATACGGCGACGTCCCGTTACCACCGTGAACTGGGCGTTGGCTTGGGCCATCCGGCGAATCTCGCGCAAGGAGGCAATCTCTTCTGTCCTGTCAAAAAATCTCATATCATTATCTTTTTTATTGTGCGTTCCGAAACAGCGGTTTCCGAAACAGCGGTTTCGATACTGCAAAAATAATGCAATTTTTCGGTAAAACAGGTATTGACACGGATATATTCCGCAAAATGACTCAATGAACTTCGCCTGGTATGCCCCGCCCCTTTTCTATTCCTCTTCCGTTTCCGGCCGTTTATACCCCAGTGAGGGTATTCTTTTTTATCTATTCCCATTACTTCCTATCCGTCTCATTCCTGCCATCACCGGTTGGTTTTCCAGACGCAAATTTGGACTGCCGCGCTTGATTCCGCCGCTTTGAAGTGCATTTCCTGTAAAATTCTTCCTTTCTTCGAAAGAGTAATTTTCCGGAAAAAGCGTCGGAAATAGCTTGTTCGGCAGTCCCCTAAAGCATCTGTAAATCCCAAGCGGTTCAGGCAGAAAAAGAACCGAACAAAGGGAAAATAAAAAAAACAAAATATAAAAGACAATGGAGAAAATCAAATTGGTAGTGTACAACGAATACGCATTGGGCTATATCATGCCCGAACTCCCTGACAAAGTATGCACGTTGGCAGACAGGGTAACGCTCGGTGCACCGTTTCGGACAATGAACGAACCCTATTTCATCGGGAAAAGAGATACCGTCAGACTGGCGAGTAAAAAGGACTTTGATACCTTTCGGGTAGCATTCGACGGGTACGATAATCCGCAGGAGTACGAGTTTGACCCGACCCGCTGAACCTCACAAAGAACCCCAAATAAATTAAATATAAACCTATTAAAATTTTATGATTATGGAAACAACAGCAATTCAATCAACAGAGAAGAACATCACGTTGGTAGCATTGGTAAACGTGCAACCGAGTAACTACAACCCACGCAAGAACTTTGACGAGGCGAGCCTTGCGGAACTCTCCGAGAGCATCCGTCAGCAGGGTGTGTTACAGCCTATCGGGGTGCGTCCCGTGGAAGACAAGCACTTTGAGATTGTTTTCGGCGAACGCCGATACCGTGCCTCCCTCATGGCAGGATTAGAAGAAATTCCGGCTATTGTCATGGAAATTTCGGACGAGACAGCCGAAGAAATGGCGGTGACGGAAAACTTGCAGCGCAAGGACGTTACCCCGATAGAGGAAGCCAACGCCTACCAAAGGCTCTTGGACAGCGGTCGCCACGATGTACAATCCTTGGCGGTGCAGTTCGGCAAAAATGAAAACTATATCTACACACGCCTTAAATTCGTGTCATTGATACCCGAAATCGCACAACTTCTGGAGCAGGACGAAATCACAATCAGCGTAGCGACCGAAATCTGCCGTTATGGGGAAGACATTCAGCATGAGGTGTACGACAAACATCTGAAAGACGGCATACCGTATAACAGTTGGCGAGGTATGAAAGCCTCTGATGTCGCACGGAACATCGAACGCCAGTATACCACCGACCTCGACCGATACGCATTCGACAAGACCCTCTGCTTGTCATGTCCCCACAACACCAACAACATGATGTTGTTCTGCGAGGGCGGTTGCGGAAACTGCGCCAACCGTACCTGCCTTGCAGAGATGAACGCATCGTACCTCACGGAGAAAGCCGTGCGCCTCATGGAAGAACGCCCCGAAATATCCCTTTGCCACGATATTTGCGGTTACAACGCAACCGTAGTCGAACGCCTTACTGCTATGGGCTACGAGGTGGAAAGTCTTAAAGGTTACGCAAAGGCATACCCCGAAGTTCCTATAGCACCCGAAAAGGACGAATACGACACAGTCGAGGAATACGAGCAGGCACAAAGCGAGTACGAGCAGGAGTTGAACGATTACACGGAGGAATGCGAGGAAATCCGCACCCGAAGCGAAGCAGGCGAAATCACTCTCTACTTCCGTATCGAGGACAAAGACATCGTGCGTTGTTATGTCCCGAACATCACCTATGTCGCAAACACCACGGAACGGGAGCAACCGCTTTCACCGGTGGAGAAGTTGGAAAAGCAGGACAAACGCAACAAGGAAATTGCCCTTGAAAAGACCATAGAGGACACCAAGAAGCAGATTTTAGAGGTCGATATGTCCGAACGCAAATTCGGGCAGGACGAGGATAAGATGGTTTATTTCTTCCTGTTGTCATTCCTGCGCAGGGAAAATTTCGAGGCGGTAGGCATCAAGGAAAAAGAACCCTACCACAATCTCAATGACGAGGAAAAGATGAACATCATCGCCAACCTCACGGGCAAGCAGAAATCCATTATCCGCAGGGACTTTCTGATAGCCAACTTTAAAAACGCATCGGGCGGTAATGCCACTGCAACCCTCTTGCTTGACTTTGCAGGAAAGCACATGCCCGAACAGTTGGCTGACATCAAGAACGGACACAATGAAGTTTATGAGAAACGCCACCAACGCATCGAGGAAAAGAAAGCCGTGTTACTCGTGCAGGAACAGGCAAGGCAGGGAGCGGAACAATCCGAAGAACAACAATCCGAATTGAAAATACAACCCGAAGAACAGCCACAGCCCGAAGTGGAGCTTCAGACGGAAGAAGTCGCCGCATGACATCAAACAATAGGACAAGGGATGGATTTTTCCGTCCTTTGTTTTTCTACACAGTCCTTCGCTTTGTAGGACGGGCATAGCCGATACCGGCCGCCACTTCCTTTATACCTTGCCACACGGAAATAAAATCTCGTGTGGAAGATACCCCTTTTCTATCTCCATGAATACTTCCTTTCTACCATTTCATACCCACTGTTATATCCGGAATAATTCCGATAACGTCCGGCTACCCGTCCGGGACTGGCTTTTTCCGCTGCAAAGGTATTGTCTTGGAAGCACACCCAAGTACTGCTGACGCTATTTGAACACAATTTCCTAGCAGCTTTCCCGATTTCCAATCGTTCATATTTCGCTTACGCTCAATACTGCAACTGTAAAATTCTGCCCAAATTCCTTGTTTGTTATTTCCTTTAAGGCAATCTTTGATGCACGTAAAAATCAAATCCCGACGGAAGAAGCCTGAAGGCTTCCGAAAATTAGGGAAAATAAAAAATATGTCCAACTACTAAATATTAAGGAAAATGGAAATTCAATTCGCTATCGTTCGCTTGGAAAACAGAGAGTATTTGTGTTACAAAGCAGGTGAGGCGTATGTAGATGTCAGCAATCCCATGATTGTCTTTACCGCAGGTGATGATGTCTTTGAAATCGTCAATCCCGACAGTTCATTTACGCGGAAAGAGTATAAGTTCAATGGAGAGCGGTACTACCTCGTGCCACGATTTTACGGAAACGGTTGGCTGGCACTCACATTGGCAAGCGTGGAAGATGAACAGGAGTTTATCGTGTTATCGGTCAATTTGGAAGAAATGGACGCATTCGGTTTGCCCGACCGTACATTTATTGACGTCAAGCACTATCCGGAAGCAATGGAGTTCTTGGAGACAAACGGGCTGGCTACCGATTCCGGCTACAAGCGCAGGAGAGGCTTCGTGGAATACCCGATGGCTATGCTTAATTTACCGCTTCTTTACCAGCATAACCCGCAGGACTTCCAAAAAGCAAACATCGGATTCTTCTAATAGGCAGCACATGGATAAAGAAGAAAAAGTGGATATGCTGACCGAAGTGGTTGCAGAAAAAGCGGAAACGCACGATGGGCCTTGTTCCGTCGTCTTCCTTTTCGCTGATGAAGTGCAAATGTTGGAAACGTGGAACGGGAGCATTCCTATGAATTAAGGTATATTCGGGAAGACCGTTGAAAACCGCTTTGCATAAAGTCGTCAAATGCTATTATACGGAGGAGGAAAAACATTGGTTGGAATCGGTCGCCACCGAATGCGAGGAACTGTCGGACGATGTGGAGCGACACCACGACCGACACTTTATCCCAACCACGTGTATCATTCGCTCCGTGTCTTGAAAGCATTGACCACCGATGATTGACGGGTAGATACCGCCCCGATGAAATCCAGTCGGGGCGGTATCTCACGTTGCCCCGAAGCTGGCACGATGTTCCTTTTCTATTTTTACCTTGTCCACTTGCAGTTTTAATGCAGCCCGTTTGCCAGAGTCGGGCAACAGACTGTCCGAACTTTTATAGCTGCCTCCCGAATACCCCACCGTCACCCGTTCCCATTTTAAACAGGCTCTCTATCATATGATTTTCCGATATCGGAAAATTACCTCGTTTGACCTCCTCGAAAGCCTATCGGGGCAATTGGTAAAGGTCAGCGATCTTCACCTCTTAAACGAGGCCTTTAGTGCTCGTTTTTTGTTTCAAAGGATTTAAATAGCCTCGCCATTGATCTTCATTTTATCAATGGCGGGCACTTTTTAATATATAGTCTCTATCCAAAACTTATTTTATGACATCATATATGTTTTTACAATATTCCTGTATTATATAGTCTTTTCTTAAAGATTGAGCTAAGACAAAACAAGCTTCCAAATTCTTATATCAAACTAACGTTAAATATAGAATCTTTTAGTCCACATACAAGAATTTTATAATGTTCAGCAATTTGAAGTATAAAGACACTATATTATTTTTATGACATAGAGAGTTTTTTGAATAGCAATACTATTGTTATGACAAATGCAATTTAATTGGTTAAATGTAATTAAAAATCGTTGAATTTAGTAATATTTAATACGATATTTAATTATTATTCGCATAAATTTAATTATTATGCCAATTATTACACATATTATACCAAATATTCCACCTATTTACATCTTGAATTTGTTTCTTTTGCAACAAAATGCTTAAGCAGTTGATTTTTTAACTATTTAAAACACATTTAAATTATGAACCTGAAAAGATTTAGTCACAATGTATTCATTCATTATGATAATCGCAGTTATATCCTTGTTCGATCTGTTACAAAATTTAGCAAAAGTAAATCTCCTCCACACAAAAAACGATTATAAATGCTGTTTTATTTATATCTACGTTAGACGCTCGTTTAACATCATTTCTAACTGTATTATTTAGTTATATTGAGGACATATACCTTATAAGATGAGGTGATTAAAATAGGAAAATCACTTTATAAACTTTTAATCTGAAAGCATAGATTATTTATGGTAAAAAATAAAACAATGGAGAATAATAGTCTTCAATGGCTTTTTCTTTAATTAAATTGTGGACATGTTTCCATAACCATATTGATCAGGGCAAAATGTTCATGTACATTTAATTTTTATTTAATACTTTAAAAAATGCAAGGAACTAATTTAAAAGGCAAACTCTTCCTTTTAATGGTGCTTTTTTTAATGGTGCCTATAGGGTTGTTTGCTCAAAACGTTACTGTAAAAGGAACTGTAGTGGATTCAACAGGAGAAACCATTATTGGTGCTTCTGTTGTAGAAAAAGGGAAAACAAGCAATGGAGCTATCACAGATTTGGAAGGTCACTTCAAATTGACTATACAAGGAAAAAAAATAGTGGTATCTTTTGTCGGTTACGAAACTCAAGAGGTAGATGTAGTAGCTGGTAAGGAACTGAAAATTGTACTGAAAGAAGACTCACAAGCACTTGATGAAGTGGTTGTTATTGGTTACGGCAGTAAGGCGAGAAAGGACTTGACAGGTTCCGTCGGTTCTGTTTCAGGTACCAAATTGGCTGCCGTACCTGTTACTTCGGCTGCTGTGGCTCTGCAAGGTAAGATTGCTGGTGTACAGGTAACCACGGTCGATGGTGCTCCGGGTGCTGATATCAATATCCGTGTACGTGGAGGTACGTCCGTGACGCAAAGTAATGACCCGCTTTATATTGTAGACGGTTTTCAGGTAGATAATATCAATGACATCCCGCCGACGGACATTGCTTCTATCGATGTGTTGAAGGATGCTTCTTTGACTGCTATTTACGGTGCAAAGGGTGGTAATGGTGTTGTAATCGTGACTACGAAATCTGCTCAACAGGGTAAGGTTACCGTAGGTGTGAATGCTCAAATGTCAGTAAGCAAGCTTTCTAAAAAACTTGATTTGATGGATGCTTATGACTATGTACAGTATCAATATGATTGGGCTGCTTCAAATGGTGGTATGCGTAGTGGACCGGCTAAATATTTCCGCGCTAACTTTGGTAATCCGAATGACTTGGATTTATATAAGTATGCCCCTACTCATGACTGGCAAGATCAGGTAATGGGAGAAACTCCGTTGAACTATTCTACTAATGTAACAGTTGGTGGTGGTTCCGAGAAGTTCCGTTTCAATACTTCTCTGACTCAATCGGAGGATAAAGGTATTATTTTGGGTTCCGGTGTTCGTCGTACTAACTTGAACGTCAAAATTAATGCTCAGTTAACCAAGAACTTGACATTAACTATGAATCCTCGTTTTACATATCGTCGTGACACAGGAGCCGGCGGTGATAAAGTCGGTAGCGGTGGTATCATTGATGTATTACGCTATCGTCCTTCAAATGGTTTACGTGAATTCGCGACTTGGGATCCGGAAACAGTTGACCCGGACGATGAAGCAATCTTTGCTTACACTAACCCGAAGAGCGATATCGGTCAGAATGTAAAGTTGAAGCATGCTTATAGCTATACAAATCAATTTTCTTTGGATTGGAAACCTATCGAAGGTTTAACACTTCGTACCGAAGCAGCCCATTCTATCCAATTTTCTGATGAAAACAATTTCTACGGTCGTCTGACTAATACAGGACAGAATAATTCGAAGATGCCGGTTGCCGAAATTAAAGACAGGCGTAAAGAGTCTTATACTTGGATTAATACTGCTAATTACTCGTTCAAAACAGGACAACTTCACAACTGGTCTGCATTGCTGGGATCGGAAATTCATCATACACAGACTAAAGAGAATTATCAGAAGAACCGTTATTTCCCTCAAAACATTGAAGCTGATCGTGCTTTGAACAATATGGCTCTGGGTACACCGTGGGAATCAACCTCTTCACTTTCTACACCAAACCGTACGGCTTCTTTCTTCGGTCAGATAAACTACAATTATGACCACAAATATTTACTTAGTGCAACAATGCGTGCCGATGGTTCCACCAAGTTTGCTCCGGGTAATCAATGGGGTTATTTCCCCTCTGTTTCGGGTGCATGGGTACTTTCCAAGGAGGGCTTTCTGGAAAAGAACGAACTAATCAGCAATTTGAAACTGCGTGCTGCTATTGGTTTGGCTGGAAATAATCGCATTGACGATGACCAATGGCGTTTCTTGTATTCGGTAAATGCAACCGGTGGTCCGGGCTTTGGCGAAGCGACTCAATATGGCGAACAATGGTTCAGTGTAAGCGATGGAAAGACTTTCCCCAATACAGAAATTAAGTGGGAAACGACCTTGACTCGCAACGTGGCATTGGATATCAGCCTCTTTGGTGATCGTCTGACCATTACTCCGGAGTTCTATTGGAACACGACAAAAGATTTGCTTTATGAGTCAGTTATACCGTCGACCATGGGATTCACTAAGCAGATGCAGAACATCGGTCAGGTGACGAATAAGGGTATTGAATTAAGTATTAATGGAGATGTTCTTCGTGGTAAGGATTATGTGTTGAGCGCTAACTTTACATTCGGTATGAACAAAATGAAGATTGACAAACTGAATGACACCGATGATATATTATGGATTTTGGATGACCGCTGGAAACCTAATTATGACAACTATTGTTTGAAAGTGGGCGATCAGGTTGGTCTGATTTACGGTTTTGTTTATGATGGTCTCTATAGTCCGGATGAATTCTATTTCGATCCTACCCAGAACTTCTTGGCTGTTCCAAATGAAGGTACTGTTATCAACACTATCTATCAGGATTCTAATTCGGGTGCAGCAACATTGCCGGGCAAGATTAAGTTCAAAGATCTGGATGGGGACGGTCAGATAACAGAAAACGACCGTACTGTGATTGGTAACACAACTCCAAAGTTCCAGGGTGGTTTCGGTCTGAGTGGTCAATGGAAGAATTTTGACTTTACTGCCAACTTTAACTACATGGTTGACTTCGATGTCTATAATGCTACTAATTACATGCTTTCTTCATCTATCAGTAATACTAATAATTTTTACAATGTACTGGCAGACTTTTCACAGGATAATCGTTGGACCTATGTACGTGCGGATGGTGAATGTATGTATAAGAATACATATTTTGACGGATCGGTCGACGAATACATCACGATGAATGCCGGTAAGTCTTTGTGGAATCCGGCAGATGTGGAAGATAAGGTAACTCACTCTTATTTTGTAGAAGACGGATCATTCCTCCGTTTGCAAGACGTAACAATCGGTTATACATTGCCCAGCAACCTGACTAAGAAGTGGGGTATGTCGAAGGTTCGTTTCTATGCCAGTGCTTCCAATCTCTTTATCCTGACTGGTTATTCTGGTTACGACCCTGAAGTGGATGTGCAATCCGGTTTGACTCCTTCTATGGACTACAATCGTTACCCGCGTAGCCGTAGTTTCGTGTTTGGTACCAACATTACATTCTAAAATTAAAAATGAGAAATATGAATTTAAAATATTTGTTTTTCGCTGCTTTGACTTCGTTGGGTCTCACAGCTTGCAGTGACTTTCTGGATGTTGACTCTGTATCGAAGTACGACGGTGAAGCTGTTTTCAATGAAAAGACGGAAATCAACCGTGCCCTCAATGGGGTATATGCCAAAATGATGGACGGCAATTTTTACGGTGATGCTTATTTTACTAAGTTTGTTTTCAACAGCGATGTGGAGTTTACGACGAATACCAGTGATGTGGCTACAAACAACAGTTTTCGTCGTTTTGACGGAAACAGTACAGCCAGTGATGTAGAGAAGTTCTGGAATGCTGGATACGCAGGTGCCGAATATGCTAATAATTTTATATACAATTTGGAGAGAAGCCCGCTTTATAACACCGCTGATGAAGAAATCATGCAGATGATGGGTGAAGCTAAAGTGATACGTGCCATGTTCTTTCATGATTTGGTGACTTATTTTGGTGATATTCCTTTCACATTTGAGCCCGCTTTTGTGGTAGAGAATTATGTAATGCCTATTGTCAGCCGTGATGAAGTTTACAAGACTTTGATCGAGGACTTGAAGAGTATTGCCCCCTACATGAAGTTTGCTGCTGATTTGTCGAATGGCGTGGAACGTGCTTCTAAGGAGTTTTGTTGGTCTATGATTGCACGTATGGCAATGCATGCGGGTGGTTACTCTTTACGTCCGGATACTGATAATCCGGCTAATTTTGGTAAAATGGAGCGGCCTGCCGACTACAAAGATCTTTATAAAACGGCTTTAACATATTGTGACTCAGTGATTTCTTCGAATACTCACACATTGTCTTTGCCTTATTATCGGGTATTTGTAGATGAATGTAACTATGTGGTGAACAGTAATGATGATCCTATTTTTGAAATTCCTTTTGCAAAAGAGACTTCCGGTAATGTTGGTTATGTACATGGACCGAAAAGCGAACTCTATGAAGGTTCTACGAGTGGCGATAATATTTGGGGTGAAGCTAAGAGTAGCGCTGCATTGAGTGCATTCTATCGCTTTATGTTTGATTCGGAAGATGCTCGTCGCGATTATCTCAATGGCTTGTGGGGATACCTTTATAATGGCGAACCTACAATCAGTGTTTCTTATACGGTGTACAATAACAAGTGGTCCAAACTGTGGTCAACAAGTGGTAATCCGGAAAGTGCAGGTAATACAGGTATTAATTTCCCCTATATGCGCTATACAGATGTATTGTTGATGTATGCTGAGGCTGCCAACGAACTGAGTGATGGACCTACAGATGCAGCTAAGGCCGCTCTTCGTCAGGTACGCCAACGTGCATTCACTAACTCGGAAAAGATTGATCCGTATATCGAAAGTATGAGTGGGTCAAAGGAGGATTTTCTGAAGGCTGTGCTTGATGAACGTAAGTTTGAGTTTGCTGGTGAAAACATGCGTTGGAAAGATTTGGTTCGTAATAACCTTTTGGCAGAAAATACTTATTATAACTTCTTACGCTATTTGGTTTGCGGTGAAAACGGTGCGGGACAATCTGAATACCAAGAAATGGTGGAAGAGTATGACGGAATGCCTGGATATTTAGATAAATTGCCATCAACCGTATATTATATGATTGGTGCAAATCCTCAAACTCCGGATGTATTTCCCAATACATCATTGCGTATTATTGATATTTACAATCCATATGATGATGTAGTTGTGAATACAGTTCCTGGTGAATATAGAGCATCGACAGTTCAGTATCCTTACGCCTGGGCTTCTGATGCAGGTGTAGTGAATGCACAATGTTTGTACTCATTCTATGGATACATTTATTGCGATCAGATATCAGGTTTGGTTTATCTGAATACTAATGGCAAATATAGTACTCATGCTCCGAGTGCAAATGCCAGTTTGCCGCCGGTTCGATATATTTTGCCATATCCGAATGAAGCAATTCAACGTTCTGCCGGTGCCTATAAGAACTATTACGGTTATACAAAGTAGTAATCAATAAATAAGAAACAACAATATGAAAAAGAAATTCTTATATATCATGACGGCTCTCTGTTCATTCTCGTTTGTGGCTTGTAGTGATGATGACTATATTCCCGGGAAGAGCGAATTGGACGCTGACAGGGAGCTTATGACCATGTTTCGTGTAGACAATAATTCAAATAAGGGTGATACCGACCCCTATCGTTGTCAGGTGGTGAATATTAACGATGTGCAGCTTCGTTGGTATGGTGTGGACGGTTGTGCCGGCTATGAATTGAAATGGGGATTGCAAGGTAACGTGGCTTCCGGTTTGGCAGAAGATTGGGAAAACCCTGATAATATTGTAGGTTCGGTAATTTTGGGACCTGATGAACTGGAATATTTGGTTGAGGATCTCCAATATTCTACTCCCTATCATTTTGCCATCCGTACTCTCTCTAAGAAAGGTGAGGGGCACCATTCTAAGTGGTATGGTTATGGTAGCGGTCGTCAGTGGTCTGAGTATTGTAGTTTTACTACCGAACCTCGTTATGATACTCCGGAGGTTATTGTCGTTAACGATGTGACTGAAACTACTTTCCGGGTAAACATAGACCGTCAATTGGCAACTTCGGGTAGTGCTGATCAACAGCAAAAATACATGAATTACTTTGAGGTCGTAGAAGGTAATTTTGTAATGCAGACTCTAACAGTGGAGCCTTCACCTACTAATCCTAATGCCGCTTGTCCCGACAAGTGGAAGAACTACCAATTGACTCAGGAAGATTTTGAGCGTGGTTATGTAGATATTGATGGTTTGGAGACTAACTGTGTGTATTTGGTAAACGTGCAGAACGATAATGTGGCTGTACATTGGGATGCTATTTATAATACTTGTGTGATTCGTATGGATGGTGTAGCGGGTGACCCTATTTTAATCGAGCACTTTGCTGACCCGAACGATACCATTCGTGGTGCTTACGAGTATAATGCATCCCGTCTTGACACTATCATTGATAACTTTACTGCAGATGGTAGCATGGCTGAAGGTCAGATTTTCTATTTGGAAGGCGGAAAAACTTACTATTTTGCTCAAAATGTATCTATCTGTAAAGGTTTTACTTTGCAGACAGACCCTGAAACCCTTTCTAGGGGTAATGCCAAAGTACTAATGGGAGGTACATGGAGTCAGGATAATGGTGCTTGTGGTAATGCGATGAACTTCATGTTCGGGCGTAATCCGCAAACTGGTGAGTTGGGTGGTATCAATGTGAAGTCGGTAATATTTAAAAATCTTGACTTTGATTGTCCGAAAGCTGTTCACTATGGGCTTTATAATGGTAATACTACCGGTAACTACTTTATAAATATGTACTCTATGGGTATGGCTATTTCATTCCAGTCGTTTGAAATCTATGATTGTACCTTCCAGGGACAGATTCGTGGTTTCCTACGTACGCAAGGCTCTAATCGTAAGACGTTTGAGCGAATTCAAATAGAAAATTGTGTTTTCTATAATTCAGGGTATTATCAGAATAATGGTGGTGGATATAATTGGTTCCATGGTGATGGCTCAACGGCAAAATGTAATGTATTCAATGACTTTATTTTCCGCAACAATACCATTTATGATTCACCGCATGGTGCCTTTATTACTAATAATAAGGATAATTTTGACTGGCCGGCAAACGTTCGTTATAAGTTTACTATTGAGAATAATACGTTCATAAACTTTGAAACTCGTGGTGGTTCTAAGATCTTTGATATGCGTAATGTACCAAGTGGCACGGAAATTATCTTCCAGAAGAACTTGTTCATTTTGGCTAAGGATGAATCTGATAATCGTACAATGAAGTCACAGGCTATTGATCTTCGTACAGTAAATGGTGATGGTGTTATTACCTACGATTTCAAGGACAATTATTCTACTAATGCCTATTTGACCAATGGTTCTATTTTCTCTAGTGGTTTTAATGCTTCGAAGAATAATGCTGGTTATAATTTCAATGTCAGTGGTGTTGAGGAACTGGCTGTTCATTTGGGAGATGAGCAGGATCCTGAAGGAATTTCTCCTACAGAGTTAATGAAGAATCCGAATCCACCTCATCGCGATCCGGATAAGTTGATGCATCGCGGCATTGATCTCAACAACCTGTATTATAACAATACCGACAAGGTACGCAATTCCGCTATCTATCGCTTAGGAATTGGTGATCCGCGTTGGAAACAATAATGGAAATTTTAAAGTAAACATCTTTCAAAAACAGATGTTTTGAAAGACATTCTTTGCAGTGAAAGGCGGTTCGTGATGAATAGCCTTTCTTTTACAAATTGAATAAGTTTATATGCCTTTAAGTTAGTAACCAATACCGCTTACAGTAAAGCCCCATATAGCCTGTACTCCAAAGGAAGATAGACACAAGCGGGAATCTAAGACTACAAAAGGTAAAAATATGTAAGTATTAAAGATGTCTTCTTGAAAGAGGGTGTTCCTATAAAAATTAAATTTTGACATCATGAAGAAGAACTTATACTTGTTGTTGGCCGCCATCGTAACCTTGGTAAGTTGTACACAGAAGTGTATTACCGGAAGGATCTCCGTGAGTGGTGGGGCTTCTTTATATTACGAAGAGAAAGGCTCGGGTACGCCCTTAATATTGTTGCACGGACACTCCCTGGATACCCGTATGTGGGACTTCCAGTTCGATGAGTTTGCCAGATATTACCGTACTATCCGTTTCGACTTCAGAGGTTACGGCAAGTCATCTGAACAGACGGAGTGTTTTCAGTTCACGCACATGGATGACTTACTTACACTGATGGATAGCCTGCACATCGGTAAAGCGCATATTGTGGGACTTTCCATGGGCTCCTTTATTGCCGGAGATTTATTAGCAATACATCCCGAACGTATCTTGTCGTGTGTTATGGCAAGTGGAGGTATTCGCTTGAGCAAAGGACCCAGCGAACCGATGGACTCTACAGAGAGCGCACAGCGCGATATAGAGATTACTGCACTGAAAGCCAAGGGGGTAGACGTGATGAAACGTGAATGGTTGGACGGCTTGGTAGCAGGAGGAGGTTCCCGCCGGGAAAGCATCCGTGAACCGCTCCGCCGGATGATAGGAGATTGGTCGGCATGGCAACCCCTTCATAAGGAAGTACGCCTCATTTGGGGCAAGGACGCATGGCGCTCCCTAAAAGCCAAACGCCCCGAGGTACCTGTTTTGATGATTACGGGCGGAGAGGGCAGAAAGGAAAACAAACCTTACCACCCTCGTGAACTGGATTATTTACCGAATGGCCATGCCATAGTGCTCCCCGATTGCGGTCACATGCTGAACATGGAACAACCCGAGGCATTCAATGAGATGGTACTAGACTTCTGTTCCGGTACTTCATGTTTCCTCAATCACATAAATAAGTCGGATATTAATTAAAATTTTGTATATATGAAAAAGGTAATTTTAGCTATGGCGTTAGCCGGGAGCTTTGCTTTGGGGTATGCTCAAGATGCTTTATCTCCTTATCATTCAATAGTTGCACAAGATGGGAGTGGTAATTATACAAGTATTCAGGATGCAGTGAATGCTGCGCCAGAAAACCGGAATCGGCCTTGGCGCATATTTGTGAAAAATGGCTCATATAGAGAGCAGGTTATTGTTCCGAAGAATAAAACGTATGTTCATCTGATAGGCCAGAATAAAGACAAAACGATTATTCATCACAAACTGAATGTAGGCGGCAAGCCCAGAGAGAGTGAAGAAGTTTCTAAAACACTCTATTGGCAGTATTCTGTTCACAATCCTTCTTCAGAAGTTGCGGGTTTCGAAGGAGCTGTGGTCAAAATAGAAGGTGATCACTTTTACTCTGAAAATATCTCCTATATCAACGATTGGGGAGTGGAAAGCCAGAAGGGGCCCCAGGCTTTGGCAATGAATACGCAAGCTGATTGTGTCGCTTTTTACAATTGTATTTTCCGCTCTTTTCAAGATACTTGGATGACAGCAAAGAATGACTCTTACCGTCTTTATGTCAAGGATTGCTGGATTGAAGGTGCTGTTGACTATTTTTATGGTGGTGGTGATGCGTTGCTTGAAAACTGTATATTATATAATGTGCGTAGCGGTTCGGTTATTGTGGCACCGTGTCATAAAGACGCAAAATTCGGGTATGTATTCCGTAACTGTGTAGTAGATGGCAATGAGGTTGCTTCCGATGGAAAACAGAAACTAGGACGTCCGTGGCATAATTCTCCTGTTGCAGTGTATATCCACACTACTATGCGTATTCCCATAGCTCCCGAAGGCTGGACAAATATGGGAACCATTCCGGGGCTTTTCGCCGAATATGATAGTCGTGACATTGATGGGAATGTACTGGATTTGAGCCAACGTAAAACAGAATATGAAGGCCGTGGCAAGGAAGCGGGAAAAGGTTCCTGTCGTGCTGTCATTACTAAAGAGGAAGCGGATAAATTGACCTATGAATATATTATCCGGGGAAATGACGGATGGAATCCCCGGGCATTGATGAAAAATAGGGAACCATCAAAATGAACTTGTTGATAATGTAGGGGACCTTTAATTAAGCCCTTTCTGTTCAACTGAAATGTGGCCCTCGCTATATATAATTAATTATGTATATATTTTTTATTTTAGTTGGAAGCTGGTATTAATCATTGCGAGATATTTATTTTTCCACCTATTATGATAATAAATCCACCTTTAGGAACTTTATTTATTGGATTTTTGTAAATCGGGAAATAATCTGTTTATCATTATGTTAAAAACTTGCAAAAGTCATAAACTCATCCAAATGGCATTAGCTACTCTCTCATTGAGTATGTTTTGTTTGATTGCTTTTTCACAAGGGCACCAGGCTACGGGTATAATCGTGGACGAGACGGGCGAATCGGAAATTGGTGCAAATGGGGGGCATTATCTGGGATTGATGATAGAGGAAAGACAGCAGCTGTTCCTTCAACGTCCTCGTATTTTGATTAGTACGGATATTGGTGGTACTGACCCTGATGACAATCAATCAATGGCACATTTTCTGATGTATTGTAATGAATTTGATACGGAAGGGTTCATATCTTCTCCTTCATACGGATCTGGAAGTCAGGAGGAAATTTTGCGTATGATAGATCTTTATGAGCAAGATCTTCCTAAATTGAAGAAACATGCTACAAGGTGGCCAGAACCGGATTACCTTCGTTCTATCACCAAGCAGGGCAGAAAAGGTTCAGCCCCTTATTGCGGTTACTCTACGGCTACAGAAGGATCTGAATGGATAGTGGAGTGTGCCCGTCGTGCCGATGAACGTCCCTTGTGGGTGTTGGTGTGGGGAGGATTGGATGATTTAGCACAAGCCCTGCATGATGCGCCAGATATTGCCGATAAAATCCGCGTGTACTGGATTGGTGGACCCAACAAGAAATGGAGTACTAATAGTTATGCGTATATTGTAGAACATTTCCCTCATGTATGGTTCATTGAGAACAATGCTTCATATCGCGGTTTCATTTGTGAACCTAAAAATCACGATAAGTATAACTTGGGATATTACGAAAATTACATCAAGGGAGCCGGATTGTTGGGGGCTGATTTTACCGCTTACTACAAAGGTAATCCCAAATTGGGAGATACCCCTTCGCTTCTCTATATGATGGATGGCGACCCCGCCAATCCCTTGCGTGAGTCATGGGGTGGTAGTTTTGTGCCCTTTACTCGTAGCACAAGAGTTGTATTCAACAAGCTTACAACTGCTCGCGACACTGTACCTATCTATTCCATTATGGAGTTTCATGTGAGTGGCCCTGTTGTAAAGGGGATGACTGTAGGTACTCCCTGCATCACTTTGACAATTGACAGGCAGTCGTGGGATGGTTATTATTTGGGTGAAGGCAAATATGTAGTCAAATATTCCACTTATAAAACCGGTACGATACCTTACACCATCACCTCATCGAAAGTTTCCGGATTCCAGCCCCAGAATGGAGAGATAACAATCGATAATCTTTGGCCCGGTAAAGCATATTCCACAGACTATCGATTGGGAAGTAATTGGTACACTGACAAGCAATTGTCGGAACTCTATTGGGGTAATTGTCAGGGAGCTATGACCGTACAGAAGTGGCGTAATGAAGTTATGGAGGACTGGGGAAAAAGATGGGTTGGCTTAAGTAGCAATATCATCCCCCAAAATCATGCAGTATTGAATGAAACTAAAAAATAAGAAAAATGACGAATAAGACTATCAATTTACTATTTATGCTACTGTTGATGACAGGAGTTACGAATGCAAATACCGTTGATTTCGACAAGGTATTCAAAGAAAGTGCCCGTATTGAAAAACAGATCAAACGGACCTCTTTTCCTAAACGAACATATCGTATAACAGATTTCGGAGCGAAAGTGGACGATGAAAGCAATCTTTGCCACGAGGCCATCAATCAAGCTATTTTACAGTGCAGTCTTGCGGGTGGTGGCACGGTATTAGTGCCTAAAGGCACTTTTTATACTGGTCCTATTACACTAAAGAGTGATGTTAATTTTCATCTTGAAGAAGGGGCTGTACTTAAGTTCTCTACAGATCAAAGTTTATACTTCCCGGCTGTGCTGACTCGTTGGGAGGGGATCGATTGTTATAATGCACGTCCTTTAATTTATGCCTATGGTGAAAGTAACATTGCTATTACAGGAAAAGGAATAATTGACGGCCAAGGCAGTATAGATGCTTGGTGGCCAATGTGTGGAAGCGCAAAATATGGCTGGAAGGAAGGCATGGTAGCTCAACGCAATGGAGGTCGCGAGCGTTTGCAGATGTATGGCGAAACATCTACTCCTGTTTATAAGCGTCTGATGAAACCGGAAGACGGGATGCGTCCGCAGCTATTGAATTTACATTCTTGTCACACGATTCTGATCGAAGGGGTCACTTTGCTTAATTCCCCGTTTTGGGTGATTCATCCTCTTTTTTGCGAGAGCCTGATTGTCAGTGGAGTGACAGTCTTCAATCGTGGACCTAACGGAGATGGCTGTGATCCTGAATCTTGTAAGAATGTATTAATAGAGAATTGTACATTTGATACGGGTGATGATTGCATTGCTATTAAATCAGGGCGTAATGAAGACGGACGTAAATGGAATATTCCCAGTGAGAATATTATCGTACGTGGTTGTATGATGAAGAATGGACATGGAGGTGTCGTAATCGGTAGTGAGATTTCGGGTGGTTATCGCAATTTGTTTGTTGAAGATTGCCAGATGGACAGTCCGAATTTAGATCGTGTCATTCGTATTAAGACCAGCACTTGCCGAGGAGGTCTTATTGAAAATATATTTGTACGCAATGTGACGGTAGGGCAATGTCGTGAAGCAGTACTTCGTATTAATCTGCAATATGAGAACCGGGAAAAATGCAAGAGAGGCTTTGAGCCTATTGTTCGTAACGTGCATCTGAAAAATGTAACTTGTGAGAAGAGTGAACTTGGCGTGCTTATAATTGGATTGGAGGACGACAAACATGTCTCTAACATCAGTATAGAAGATTCTCATTTTAACAATGTTGCCAAAGGAAGAAATGATATTAAAGGAGCGAAAGACTTTACTTTCAAGAATTTGTATATCAATGGGGAACTGGTGAAGTAGCAAGAAGAAATAAATCTATGAAACTTCAGTGTACGTTCAGCTATCGATATTAACGACGGAGGATGGGCGGATATGGATTATTTTATTTATTAATATCTTGAATTCCAGTCTTTAATAACTGATTTGAGTGATAGAGTGACAAATAAATGCACAAAAATGATTTATCCGCCTATAAAGTCAAATAATCCGCCTCTCCTTTTTAGTCCTTCGTTAATTTGCCTGCAAGTTTAGAAACATAAAGATTAAAGAATATTATGAAACGAATTATGTTACTCGGTCTGTTGTTTGTTACCCTGGCAGGAACAAAGGCACAGGATATGACAGATTACAAGGAAAATCAATCGTATAAAGAATGGGTGAAAATGGCTCCGAAACTGGATGACGCCTTTTTCAAAACTCCCGAAGCCATTCGCATTGCAAACAATGTACTGCTATACCAGCAAACCACCGGAGGTTGGCCGAAGAACATCTATATGCCGGCTGAACTGACACCGCAAGAACTGGAAGACGTGTTTCAGTCCAAGAATGATGTCAATGCAAGCACCATCGACAACAGTGCAACAAGTACAGAAATCCGGTATCTGGCCCGTATTTATCTTGCCACCCATACTGGGAAATACAAGGATGCCGCCATTGAAGGCATCCGCTATATCTTGAAATCGCAGTATGCTAACGGTGGTTTCCCGCAATTTTGGCCTCGTTCCAATGGCTATTACACTCACATCACTTACAATGATAATGCAATGGTAAACGTCATGAAGTTGTTGCGTGAAGTTTATGAAGGGAAAACTCCTTATACTTTCGTGCCAGACAGTATTTGCGAACAAGCCCGTGCAGCTTTCGACAAGGGAGTAAATTGTATTCTGAATACGCAAGTTCGCCAGAACGGAAAACTTACAGTGTGGTGTGCCCAGCACGATGAATACACTCTTGCGCCCGCTGCAGCACGTGCCTACGAACTGCCCTCATTAAGTGCTCCCGAATCAGGGAATATCGTTTTGTTATTGATGTCAATTCCCAACCCTTCACCAAGAATCATAGCTTCTGTTGACGCTGCCGTAGAATGGTTCAAGGAAAACAAAATCACCGGCATCATGCGTGAGAGTTTCACAAACAGTGAAGGCAAAAGGGATTATCGCATGGTTCCTTGTTCCCGGCGCGATTTCGATTGTCCTCCGCTTTGGGCACGTTTCTATTCGCTAGAAGACAACCGCCCCTTCTTCTGCGACCGTGACGGAGTAAAGAAATATAATGTCTCCGAAATCAGCTATGAACGTCGCAACGGCTACAGTTGGTACAGCAGCCAAGGGCTGAAAGTGATAAAGATGTATGAGCAGTGGAAGGAAGCTACTATTCTTTACGGAGAGTGAGGTCTGTTTGTTGGTATTTTCCTCTTGTAAAATATGAAATAAGTTTGTTAAGAAACGAAAGTAAATAAGATTATGGAAATGAAAGAATTAACTCTTCAATCAGAGAAAAATAGAAGAAGACGATTAATAGAGGTTGTCTATGAAGCGAAAGCTGGGCACATTGGTGGTTGCTATGATTTGGGGATTCTTCGTATGGAAAGGATTCAAAGGTGCTCCCAAGGGTACCATACCTATGATTGTAACTATGTTTATGATGTTTGTTGTGGGGCTAGTCCTGATCACCTTTTCTAACTAATTCATGATATAATGGTTTAAATATTGAGCGATGAAGAGAATAACCTTATGGTATTGTTTGTTTATTTTGCTTTGTAATACCTGTATGTATGCGGGTGAACTACTAAAACATCGTATTTTAATAAGTACGGATATAGGTGGGACAGATCCCGATGACAATCAGTCGATGGCACACTTCCTTATGTATAACGATTGTTTCGAATTGGAAGGTCTGGTATCTTCTCCCTTTGGAGGGAGCGGATCCAAAGAGGAACTTCTGAGAATGATTGATTTGTATGAAAAAGATTATCTCAAATTGAAGAAACATGCTAATGGAATGATGATGCCTGAAGAATTGCGTGCTTTATGCAAGCAAGGTAGAAGGGGAGGGACGCCATTTAAGGGTTATGAGAATTCTACTGAAGGATCGGACTGGATTGTGAAATGTGCCAAGAAAAAAAGCGATCGTCCTCTTTGGATACTAGTTTGGGGAGGGCTTGATGATGTGGCTCAAGCTCTGCATGACGCTCCTGAGATAGAAAAAAATATAAGAGTCTACTGGATTGGCGGTCCTAATAAGAAATGGGGAGTGAATAGTTATACATATATAGCGGAAAGTTTTCCTAACTTGTGGATGATTGAGAACAATGCGTCTTACCGTGGATTTATTGGGGGCGAAGAGGTGAATAACAAGTTAGAATATATAGAAGACTACCGTAGCTTTGGCCGAGGTAAAGAGCCTAATAATAAACTCAATGAGTCTTACTATGAATGTTCTATAAAAGGAGCTGGTAATTTGGGTAAAGATTTTAAGTCTTATTATGATGGTAACATCAAGATGGGGGATACTCCTTCATTACTTTATATGATGAATGGTAATCCTGATGATCCTGAGGGTGAATCATGGGGCGGCAGTTTTGAACCCATTTTTGAAAGTCCGAGAAGTATCTTTAACAGAAATTCAACGTTGAAAGATACTGTAGCGGTTTATTCTGTAGTAGAATTTCATTTTAAAGGGCCTAAGTCTGACAAAGCGATAGGGACACCTTGTTTTACTTTTCGTATAGACAACCAAGACTGGACGGGTGTATACCTCGGCAATGGAGTTTATGGAATAAAATATGCTCCCAAGGCATCGGCTGTGTTGCATTATAAAATAACATCTGATATAAAAGAGTTGAACGGAATGAAGGGGGCATTTGTTGTTAGCGAATTATGGCCCGGAAATACTACTAAAAATGGTTACAAACTTGGCAAGAATTGGTTTACTGATAAACGGGACGTACATCTGTTTGAAGGAAAATGGCAAGGGAGTAGGACGGTTCTAAGATGGAGAAAAGATGTACTAACGGATTGGGCTGAACGTTGGAATTGGCTGAAACATAAAATGTATACACGAATGGCTGATTCTGAAATGAAACGTTTTCCCGAAGCGTGGCAAATAGATTGGGCGAAGCGTCCCGCTTTCGGGTATTGTCAGGGAGTCGTAACTCTTGCCATGCTGAAAGTATGGAAGCAGACGAATGACGACAAGTATTATAAGTATGTAGAAAAATATGCAGATATGATGGTGGATGATGATGGAAAAATTCTGAATTACGATTATATCAATGGCAGACATAACATCGACATGATAAATGCCGGAAAAATATTGTTCGATGTGTACGAACAAACGGGAAATCCTAAATATAAAAAGGCTATGGACATGCTTTATAATGCTATGATGAAGCATCCCCGCAACTCGTTGGGTGGCTTTTGGCACAAAGAGGTATATCCTTGGCAGATGTGGCTTGACGGTTTGTACATGGGTTCCCCTTATTTGGCGCAGTATGCGGTTGTTAATGATAAGCCCGAATTGCTGAATGACGTCATCATGCAATTTATGATCGTAGAAAAATTTATGCATGATCCTGTTACGGGATTATACTTCCATGCCTGGGATGAAAAGAAAGTACAGAGGTGGTGCGATTCCCAAACGGGCTTGTCTCATCATTTCTGGGGTCGTAGTATCGGTTGGTGGTTTATGGCATTGGTCGATGTATTGGATTTTGTTCCTGAAAATCATCCGTTGCGTGGAAACTTGCTTGCCATTGCTAAGGGGTTGGCAGAGTCGCTTCCCCGGTTTCAACATGACGGGCTTTGGTATCAGATTGTAAATCTGGAAAATCGTGAAGGAAATTATCAGGAAGCTACCGCTACTGCCATGTTCATGTACTCCATAGCCAAAGCTGTGAACCGGGGATACATTGACCGGAAATACATGGAGATTGCTACCGATGCTTATGATGGTATAGTGAATAAACTAATCCGTATCGATGCCGACGGAACAGTTAACATCACAAATTGCTGTGCAGTGGCAGGTCTGGGTGGAAATCCCTATCGCGATGGTAGCTTCGAATATTATGTAAATGAACCGGTGCGGGAAAACGACCCAAAAGCTACAGGCCCTTTTATAATGGGATGTATAGAATTGAGTAAGTAATTTTGCTTCAACAAATTGAAACATTATGATGAAACAAAGGATTTTATTTATGTCCCGGTTTCCGAGTAAATGCTTTGTGTGGGTATTCCTTTTATGGGTAGGAATAGGAAACATAGGTAACGTGATGGCACGTGATTTGCCAGCCTTCCCGGGTGCCGAAGGTTTCGGACGTTATACTACCGGTGGGCGTGGTGGTAAAGTTTATCACGTAACAACATTAAAAGATGGTACGCAGGCAGGAACCTTGCGCTATGCTGTGATGCAGAAGGGAGCACGTACCATTGTCTTTGATGTAGCCGGCACAATCTTTCTTGACCGTGCATTGCGCATTTCAAATGGTAATTTGACTATCGCCGGACAGACTGCACCCGGACAAGGCATTTGTATTGCGCGCTGCCCGGTTACGATTACTGCGGAAAATGTGATTGTCCGTTATTTGCGCTTCCGTGTCGGTAATGAGGGAGGTGGCGAACCGGACGGACTTACATGCATGGACAGTAAGAATGTGATTATCGACCATTGTTCTGTTAGCTGGTCGGTGGATGAGACATGCTCCGTATATGGTGGAGAGAATTTGACAGTACAATGGTGTATTGTTTCCGAAAGTCTCCGCACTGCCGGACATTCCAAAGGGAAGCATGGTTTCGGAGCTATATGGGGAGGAGCAAAAGCGTCGTTCCATCATAATCTGTTGGCACATCATGAAAGCCGTGCTCCTCGTCTTGGCCCTCGTCCGAGTACACAAGACCGCGAGCACGTAGATATGCGTAACAACGTGATATATAATTGGGCAGGCGGTGGATGCTACGGCGGTGAAGGTATGAAAGTCAATATTGTCAATAACTATTATAAGCCGGGTCCGGCTACTCCTAAAAAAAAGACTGTCGGTTATAGAATTGCTGCGATTGGTATCCGTACTACCCGGTATTGTTACAATGCAGACGGTGCTCCCAACGTTTGGCAACCGATGGAACATGTTTGGGGACGATTCTATGTGGACGGTAATGTAATGGAAGGTCACCCCGATGTGACCAGGGATAACTGGACGAAAGGTATCTATGAGCAAATTAACAATGCTTCCTGTGATAATACATTTACAATACAGGTAAAGAAAGAGATACGCTTGTCTGCTCCTTTGGAGACAGGTGCAGTCACTACGCATACGGCAAAAATGGCATATCGACTAGTATTGGAGGATGCAGGGTGTTCCAAGTGGCGGGATAGTATTGACGAACGTATTGTTTCCGAAACCCGTAACGGAACCGCAACTTATACAGGCAGCGTCACACCTGGTGCCAAAAATGTTCCCGGACTGATAGACCTGCCGGTGGATGTGAAGCCGGAAGGAGCTGCCTCCGCCTGGCCGGAACTCTGCGATGGAGGTATTACCGCCGCTGATTTAAAGGATACGGATGGCGATGGAATGCCGAATGCCTGGGAGGCACTTCACGGATTGAATGCTCAGGATGCTTCGGATGGAGTACGGACTACACTGAGCAAAGAAGGATATACAAATTTGGAAGTATATCTGAATAGTCTGGTAGAAAAAATAGTCATATATTAATTCAAAAAGTCATTGTGTATGAGAATAGGAATTTTATCAATGGTATTGTCCGGAGTATTTTCTTTGGTATATGCTCAAAACACTTCATCACCTTATCATGCGATAGTGGCGCAAGATGGAAGCGGTAATTACACGAATGTTCAGGCGGCGGTAAATGCCGTACCGGAAAACCGGAACGAGTCTTGGTGCATATTTGTGAAGAATGGTTCATATAAGGAGCAGGTTATCATTCCGAAAAATAAAACTCATATCCATTTGAATGGAATATATGCGGTGCGCCATTCTACTTACTATACGGGTACGTTACCCTACACGATTACTTCTGACATACCTGGCTTTCCTGTTTGGAAAAGCGAAATTACAGTAGATAATATGTATCCGGGAACTCTCTGTCGTACCGATTATCCGCTAGGCGCATGTACACCGACAACCCCGACCTTTCCCTATTTGAAAATAAAGTGCAAGGAACCCGTACCGTTTCGCGCTGGCGCAACGGCGTTATGGCTGATTGGGGTAAGCGGTGGGACTGGTTGAAAGACAAAAGAACATCACTACTATCCCATTAAAGTGGATAAATAGTACTTTGCAATAATTGAAATTATAGTCTATTTTATATTATTTTTAGGCACAATAATTTGAAATCATACCTTTGAGGTTGATTAATAATGATAATCGGTATGTAAAGCATTTCACTTTTATCCTTATTATTTCAAGAGTGTTTGATTACTCAATAAACTAATGATTGAATGTTTAACTAAGTACTTCTATGAAACAACAACCTTATGGAAAGAAAATTCAGAATCTTCTGATTCGGCGTATTTGCACAAGAAGAGATTTGAATAAGATCGTTTATAGAATTTGTTTGCTATTAAGCGTGATTCTGGGGAATGCGAGTTGCTCTGAAAGCAAGGAACAGGAAGAAACGTTGATGGTTTCAAAGGTGTTGCTGAATGTCAGCGAGAAAGAAATATCCGAAACCATATCGATAACAGCAACGCATGAGTGGAGAATCATTTGTACAGAAGATTGGTTGAAGCCTTCTCTTACTTCTGGAAGCGGCAACAGAGATGTAACCTTTACCGTTTATTCCAATTCTAATAAAGAGGAACGGCAAACCAAAGTATTTGTTAAAGGAATAAGCAAGGAGATAGGAATTGATGTCATTCAGTCGGGGGTAGCCTTAACCTTTCAGGTTGATTTCATCCAAAAGACATTGGATCCGTCGGGCGAAGAATTTACCGTCAATGTGACAAGCAACGGACTACAATGGGAAACGGAAGTCCCGGCATCTGACAGGACTTGGCTTTCATTGAAGGAGAAAAGTGATGAAAAGGCGGTTTTTGTCGCTAAGTTGAACAACAATGGGCAGGAAAGGAATGCGAACTTGCTATTCAAGGAAAAAGGTAAGGCAAATAGCAAAACGGTAAAGGTAACCCAAAATGTATTCAGTTCAAACGTTTCGGATATTGCCTGGTCGAAGTTGCTTTCCAAGGTAGCGGATTCTTGGTTCAAGACGAATGAGGCGAAAGAGGTAGCGGATAACGTGCTTCTTTACCAGCGTGATTGTGGAGGCTGGCATAAGAACATTGAAATGCACCATATTCTGACGGATTCGGAAAAGGCGGTAGTGAAGGCTGATAGATCCGATAAGGGATGTTTTGACAATAGTGCGACCACTATGGAAATGCGCTTCCTTGCTAAAATGTACAAGGAGGTTTCCGACAACCGTTATCGTGACGCATTCGTCAAAGGTTTGGATTATATCATCAGAGCTCAATATTCCAGTGGTGGATGGCCTCAATATTTCCCGCTTCGGGGTGGTTACAGTGATTTCATTACCTTCAATGACGATTTGGCGGTAAACCTTCTGAAACTTTTGAGAGACGTATATGAGGGTAATGGCGACTTTACCGCCATTGTAGAGGATGCCATGAAACAGAAGGCGAAGGACACTTTCGACAAAGGGGTGAAGTGTATATTGAATTGTCAGATAGTGGATGAAGGCATCAAGACATTGTGGTGCGCCCAGCATGACCCTGTTACGTTGGATCCTGCTGTAGGTCGTCCGCATGAATTGCCTTCTTTCTCTGGAAGTGAAGGTGCGAAAATTTTGGAATTCCTGATGACAATAGAAAGTCCTTCTGACGAAGTGAAACAGGCTGTCGTAGCGGCTGTCGACTGGTTGAATAAACATAAAATTCCCAATAAGAGAGTGGTGGACGTAAAGGACGCTTTCGGTAATACAATCGACCGTAAAGTAGAAGACTCCGCGGGAGAAAATTTGTGGGGACGTTTCATCCAGTTGGGTGGAACAGTAGCTGAAAGAGTTTACAGTAATCTGTTCAATAATTTTCTGAATAGTGGGAAAAGGGATTATGTAACGGCGAAAGGCGACCCAATCACTTATTATTATAAGGAGAATGCGGAAGAATCCTACAGCCCGGAGAAAGCCTACCAGCCGGTCTATGGCATTTATGACAATAACTATGCTTTTCTCTTCTATCGTTTCCTGTACAATTATGAAGATACGGAACCTGTTAAGGATAAGAATGGCGTTATGGTAGACACGTCTTTGAGGGCGGATAACCGGAGAAGCTATCAATATCTGGGGAACTGGCCGCAAAAAATACTCAAGGAAAAGTATCCGGAATGGAAAACAAAATATGGTATGTAAATAACTTTATTATGACGCCGTTTCTCACTGGCGCAACACCGTTATGCCTGACTGAGGGATGCGGTGGATTTGGTTGAAAAAGTAAATAACATTTAAAACTATATTCACATGAGATTAATTACGACAGGAATGCTGGCGCTCTTGATGCTGTCAAGTTGCGGTCAGCCTACTTACAAGACAATTTCTTTGTCACCTGAAAAACGAGCGGAATTATTATTAAAAGAACTAACACTGGAAGAGAAAGTTTCTTTGATGATGGATGGCTCCAAAGCAGTAGAACGTTTGGGTATAAAACCATATAACTGGTGGAATGAAGCACTGCATGGAGTAGCCCGAGCCGGTCTGGCAACTGTATTCCCGCAACCAATAGGCATGGCGGCATCTTTCTCACCGCAGACAGTGTATGGTGTATTTGATGCCGTATCTGATGAGGCTCGTGCCAAGAATACCTATTATGCTTCACAGGGAAGCTATGAACGCTATCAAGGGCTGACTATGTGGACACCTACGGTAAATGTTTATCGTGATCCTCGTTGGGGAAGGGGGATTGAGACTTACGGTGAAGACCCTTATCTGACCAGTCGTATGGGAGTAGAAGTAGTAAAAGGATTACAGGGTGGCAATGACGGCAAGTACGATAAGCTACATGCTTGTGCCAAGCATTTTGCCGTACACTCCGGACCGGAATGGAACCGCCATGAGTTCAATGTGGAAAATATCAAGCCACGCGATTTGTACGAAACGTACTTGCCTCCTTTCGAAGCATTGGTCAAGGAAGCAAAAGTAAAGGAAGTGATGTGTGCCTATAATCGCTTTGAAGGTGACCCATGCTGTGGAAGTGACCGTTTGCTGATGCAAATTCTGCGCAATGAATGGGGCTTTGACGGTATTGTACTTTCCGATTGTGGTGCAATTGCCGATTTTTACAACGATCGTGGTCATAAAACGCACCCCGATGCCGAGTCTGCCTCTGCGGCTGCGGTGTTGAGCGGAACTGATTTGGAATGCGGGTCAAGCTACAAGGCATTGATAGAAGCCGTGAAGCTGGGGAAAATAGATGAAAAGGACGTTGATGTAGCGGTGAAACGCTTGCTGGCTGCCCGTTTTGCGTTGGGTGAGATGGATGAACCGGATAAGGTATCTTGGACAAAGATTCCTTTCTCGGTAGTGGCTTCTGAAAAACATGATTCACTGGCATTGGATATTGCGCGTAAATCCATGACATTACTGATGAATAAGAATGACATTTTACCATTGAAACGTGGTGGTCTTACTATCGCCGTAATGGGGCCGAACGCCAATGATTCCGTCATGCAATGGGGAAATTACAATGGTATGCCGTCACATACCGTAACAGTTTTGGATGGGGTACGTAAGGCATTGGATGCTAATGATAAGCTGATTTATGAGCAAGGCTGCGGATGGGTGGATAGATCACTGATTCAAAGTGCTTTCAATCTTTGCAAGTCTGCAGATGGTCCGGGCTTTAGCGCACGTTATTGGAATAATGTGACTCGTGAAGGCGAACCGGTGACTACTGCACAGGTTACCACTCCTTTTCATTTTTGTACATCGGGGGCTACAGTCTTTGCTCCAGGGGTAAATCTGACTGATTTTTCGGCAACCTATAACAGTGTGTTTACTCCAGAGCAGTCGGGGGAAGTGGTATTCGAGATTTATGCTTATGGTTCCGGACGTTTGCGTATCAATGGAGAAGAAGTGAAAGGCTTCTCCAATAAACATGGAGGACGAAAGTCAACTTACAATTTGAAGGTACAGGCTGGAAAGCCGTATAATATTGAGCTTGATTTCGAGTATCTTAGAAGCGATGCTCAATTGAACTTTGATCTCGGTTTCAAGAAAGAAGTCGATATAAGAAAATCGGTTGAGAAAGTGAAGGGGGCTGATGTCGTGATTTTCGTAGGTGGCATTTCTCCAAGTCTTGAAGGAGAAGAAATGGGTGTAAATCTTCCCGGGTTCAAAAGGGGAGACCGCACGGATATAGAGCTGCCTGCAGTACAGCGGGAACTAATTGCCGCTTTACATCATTCCGGTAAGAAGGTGATATTGGTTAACTGTTCAGGTTCCCCCATCGGTCTGGAACCGGAGACAAAGAAATGCGAGGCTATCTTGCAAGCATGGTATCCCGGCCAGGCAGGTGGAACGGCAGTTGCTGAAGTCTTGTTCGGTAAGTATAATCCGGCGGGGAGACTGCCTGTAACATTCTATCGGAATGTGTCTCAACTTCCTGATTTTGAAGATTATGACATGTCAGGACGAACTTATCGGTTTATGACGCAGGAACCGCTTTTCCCGTTTGGTTATGGATTAAGTTATACTACATTTGAATATGGCGAGATGACATTGGACAAAAATAAAATCAATGCCGGAGAGGTGTTGAAACTGACAGTCCCTATAACCAATACTGGAAAGCGAGATGGAGAAGAAGTCGTTCAGGTTTATCTGAGGAAACATGGTGATACGGATGGACCCCAAAAAACTTTACGTGCTTTCGAACGTGTAAATATCCCTGCGGGAGAGACTGTAAATGTTGATTTTGAGTTGAAGGATAGAGAACTGGAATGGTGGGATGTAACATCCAATACGGTGAGGGTTTGTCCTGGTGATTATGACATCATGGTAGGTAGCAGTTCACAGACAGAAGATTTGCTGCTGAACTCTTTTACGATAGAGTAAGTAGCATCAGTTTTTAGCTCAAACCTCTACTGTAACAAGGGTAGGGTATACATGTGTTGTAAAATGAAAATTAGATAGACTTATATGTCTTAAAAAACGCCCGCCATTAATGGATAAAGATTAATGGCGGGTTATTGATAATCTTTTGTTTCTATTGGCAAATTAAGGTAATTCTCCGAGAGCCGGTCCGTCCTTTTTGATGTTCTGACTATCTGCTTTGTGGCTTATTCCCTCCAACTTGCTTCTTCAAAGGAGCTTGTTTTTATCTTGTCCGGGTCGAGGCAGGCATATTTGATACGTTGTCTTCTCCAGGTATATACAATATGTACTTTCCCGTCTTTGCCTTGTATCACTGACGGATAGGAATACTGGTTGATGGGGGAATCTTCCAATACAACTCCGGCTTGCCAATGTATGCCATCATTGCTGATGGCTACATTGATAGGGGTGCGCTTTTTCTTTTTCCCTCTTATATAACGGTAATGGTTGTAAACCAACAGGAAACGTCCGTCTTTCAGTGTTACTCCATCAATGCCTGAATTATTGTTGGGCAATTCTGTGAATTCCAAAGGTGTCCATGTTTCTCCTTGGTCATAACTCCAGGTAGAAGCTATTGAGCCGTTGTTTTGGGTTCGGCATAAAGCTTGTAGTTTCCCGTCTCGATGTACTAGGATAGTAGGTTGGATAGCTTGTATAGTGCTCTTTTGTGCATTGCTTCGTTTTATGGTTTCTGTCTCGATAATTTCCTGTGCATCTATAGGGTTCGTTTTTTTCCACGTATGTCCCTCGTCGTCACTGATCTCGAAGTGGACCTGCCAACCGTTTTCTCCTTCAGTGCTGCTGGGGCATATCATACGTTTTCCTATCCAGACAGGTTTATTCTTTATAGGACCCAGAAAACCTTCCGGCAGGGATTCCGGACGACTCCAGCTTTTGCCGCAGTCATGTGAACGGATTACGTGTCCGCTCCATCCGCTTACATTTATACCGATTTTGTAATAGAGTTGTAGTTCTCCTGAAGGAGTGACTGTAAGCACAGGGTTCCAGCACGCATATTTGGTACCGTCCAGTATGCCATCTGCTACCTTTTGCGGCTTGCTCCATCCTTGGGGCGTATGGCGGCTTACCCAGATACAGCAATCCGGATTTTTCTCTTTAGTGCCGCCGAACCAGGCAGCTACAAGTCCTTCTTTTGTTTCGGCAATGCTAGAAGCATGGCTTTCGGGGAAAGGAGGATAATTACAGATGAATTCGTCAGTGATGAATCCTTGACGTCCGTTTTCGGCATCCAAATGTTTCGGAATATGAAAGCTGTAATTGCCTGAACCGATCCGGCAGATGGTATATCCTTTCTCATGGCGGAGCCCGATAATTCCTTCTGTATGCTTTAGTGCCTTATTGTTTTCGGTAATTTGTTTTTCGCATTCATTAGGTAACCATACTTCTGCTATACTGTTGGCCGGGATAGTGATTTGCCATTCATAGGCAACGGGAGTCTGTAACCAGTGACTACTAACCTTTCCATAGGGGGTGATGTGGCTTGCCTTGATGTATCCGATTTCTTCCAACTCAAAAGCTGGTTTCATTTTGATTTCCTTGAAGCCGGGAGTAGCCGCACGGATACCTGCTAGATGTTGGTAGCAAAAGGGCAATAAGTCACCCAGTAACATGACATGGTTACCACTATTCATAGCTGGGGCAGCTGTATTTCCGTTCCATAACTCCCAAATGGTGGTGGCACCTTTGGCTACCATATAGCCCCAACCGGGATATTGGGTGTGAGTGGCGAGAACATAGGCTACATCACTGCGCCCCATGTTATACAATTCACGCATCAACCATTGTATACCGATTACTCCACACCGGATAGTGGCATTGTAATAATCCACTGTCTGGTCAATGATATTACAAGCGGCGGTTTCTTGTTGTTCTGCATCCGTCATACCGAAAGCCAACGGTAGTAGATTGGCCGTCACGGTATTATTGCCATATTGTTTCTTTTCTGCATTCCAGAAATTCCGGTTGAAACCTTCCTTGACATGTACGGATAGTTGTTCATAATTGCGAGCATCAGCGTCTATTCCCTGCAAGCGGGCAAACTTTGCCATCAACAGAAGAAGTTTGTAATAATAGGCAGTGGCTATCAGCTTGCCGTCTGTAATGCGTGAAGAATCTTTGGAATGGATGAGTTCGGGAGACTCGGGAGGAAGACACCAGTCACCGTATCGATCACGGGTAATGATATGATCTTTGTTCATATATTCCTCTTGCATGTGCCGCATCCAGAGTTTCATCCCTGCATAGTGTTTGCAGACGGGGCGTAGATTACCGTATTGTTCGTAGAGCATGTCACCAATCAACATGAAGGCCGCAGGCCAGGTTACGTTGTCCGTATAATAATACCAGAAGGCCGGTGCTACATCAGGAATGCAACCATCCGCACGTTGCGCTTCTCCTATGTCATCCATCCATTTGGCATAGAGTGGGGCACATTCCATAAGGAAGCTTTCGCCCAAAGCACCGATAGCATGGTCCCCCAGCCAAGGCTGGCGTTCATCACGTTGCGGACAGTCAACAGGCATGCCTTTGTAGTTGCTCCTGATTCCCCACCATGCATTTTTCATTACTTGATTCAGAACGGGATGATCAGATTCAAAGCTGCCGGTAAGCGGCATGTCGTCATTCACCACTTCGCCGGTAAAGTTATCGAGTGTGGGTTTTCCGGGATAACCGCTTACTTCTACATAACGGAAACCATGATATATGAACCGTGGTGCCCATTCTTCCGTTCCTTTCCCTTTAAGGATGTATAGATCTGTGGCTTTGGCGTCACGCAGATTGTCGGTATATAGTTCACCATCAGGACGCAGAGTTTCGGCAAAGCGTAGTTTTACGGTGTCTCCAGCTGCTCCCTGAACAGTGAAGCGTATCCAGCCTGCCATGTTCTGCCCCATATCTAAGATGTATTTTCCGGGAGATTGCTGGCGGATACTTCGTGGTTTTAGTCTTTCGGTTACTTTTATGCCGGGCATCATTTGTCCGCGCGGCAAACCGGACGGCAATGCCACTCGTTCGGCTTGTTGCCATTGGCTGTCGTCGTAGCCGGGTTCAGTCCAGGGTCCCAGTTCTTTACGGGCGTCGTATTCTTCACCGTTGTATTCATTGTTGCTGCGAATAGGTCCGTCAGCAGTCAATTTCCAGTCGGGGGTGGTAGCTATCGTCTCTTTGGTACCATCGGCATATTCCACAATCAGGTTCATGCGTACTTTGGGATAACCGAAATTGTGGATTTTATAGGTACGGTAGTTTTGTTGCATGGTGTGGTAACGCCCATTTCCCAGGGTAATACCGATAGCATTGTCCGCTTGCTCATTCAAAAGATGTGTGACATCGTAGCTGTTATATAATACCGTCTTGCGGTAATCAGTCGGAGCGGGTGCCAAAAGCAAGTCACCTACACGTTGGCCGTTCACAAAACATTCGTATAATCCCAATCCACAGATGTGCATGGTAGCTTGTCTGATCTGCTTGGGCAAGTGAAATTCCTTGCGCACATAACGGGCAGCCATACGTGACCAACGACTGTCGTCATCCCCGGGCATACAGCGGTCTATGCCAATCCAACGTCCTTTCCAGCGTGACTCGCTCAAAAGCCCCATGCCCCAATAAGCCGTTTCACTCCAATTGCTATTACCGGAGTTGGTATATATGCGTACTTTCCAGTAATAGCGTTTGTTGGATTCGAGTTTAGGACCTTGATAGTCAATCCAGACAGATGTGTCGGATTGTACAATGCCGGAATTCCATATATCAGCACTGTCCCGGGTCAGATATTCCGGTATGGAAGCTACCAATAGTTGGTAAGCTGTTTGCCTAGTGTTTCTTTGGCTACTCAGAATACGCCAGCTAAAACGAGGAGTGTCGGTATCCAGTCCTAACGGATTGGTCAACTGTTCGGTACGAAGATCGGTGACATGAACAGAAACACTCCATGCGGCTTGTTGGAGTAAACAACACAGAGCAAATATTATACTTTTTATTGATTTTTCATGGAGAAAGCTATTTCTTAACATATCCTTTTTATGTCTTGTTTTCCCATTGACTTTAAAATAGTCAATAGGTTTCAATACTGTTTCAATTTTTTCTAATTAAAAAGTTTTATTTTACCAATTCCACAACCATCTTTAGCGGAAACGTTACGGTAGTCATAATCGATTGACCGGGAATGCAAAGTCAAGTGATGGTTACCTGTTAGGCTCTCAAGGCAACCTTCCTCCCGTTTTCATTTACCTTCTTTTACAGCATTCAGGAAAGTTTTGGCCGGTTTGAAGGCAGGAAAGAAGTGAGCAGGGACCACGATAGTAGTATTCTCCGAAATATTCCGGGCGACCCTTTTCGCTCTCCGTTTGATAACGAAACTGCCGAATCCCCGCAAGAACACATCATTTCCTGCAACCATTGATTCTTTCACATTCTCCATGAATGCTTCTACCACTGTCATCACGATCGTTTTCTCTATTCCGGACTGCTGTGCAATACGGGTTATAAGTTCTGCTTTTGTCATACTGTTAGAAAGTTTAATGAAATTCATGTTACAAAGGTAACAAAAATTACTCTATTTTTTCGTACTACTCTGTCGCTAATTGAACAAGCTCACGTTTGGGAACTTGCCGGTAAAAGGTTCAATTCTTCCTGATTTTCTCATGTTGGTACAATGAACCGATATACTTTTCACGGCAATCTTATTTAAATCGTATGCAACAACTATTGGTACCCATATTCGTGAGACTTCATTGGATATGAATGTACGCTTTCATTTCAAGGTTACCTTAACTTTATATGGATTTGGATAGTTATCGGGCTTTGTGTTGCAACGATCTCAATCCTTTAGCTTTATATTTATGTCTGTCCTACACGTCTGGTTAGATATTTGTAGTTATCCTTTTTAGACTTCATCTTACGGGGATTTTCTTGACTTTGGCTAAATACTTCCCACTCTCAAAGATGTGTTAAGAACTTGCATATACCCATGCTGGACAAACAACAAAAGCAGGAGGAAAAATATGATACAGAACCGCTCAGGTCAATTTTTCATTGTATCATAATCTACAACTATGACCTCGTTCAAAAGATATTATGACTAGTGCTATTCGTTGTTATCTGTTATGGGATTAATATGTTTTTTCGGCATCAATCTTTGTATTCTATTTGGGCGAAAGTTTGTTGATAACTTCTTAATGTAATGTTACATCCATAGTTTGTGCTACTTTCCATTATCATGTGGGGACTTGATTTTTTCGAATAGGGCCATCCTTCGCATTTAATGATATTAGATGAATAATAGAGAAGGGTATTAAAATCTTTTAAACCTTCTCTATTATTCATTTTTACTAAAACTATTCAAAGCCGGGATTATTCTGTCCGTTCAGGGCTGCATTAGATTGCATTTCAGCCAATGGGATTGGGTATAGTTCGTGTTTGCCATCCACAAAATTATGTCCTGCTACATAATTACTTGATGCCCATGTCTTTGGATTCCATTTAGCCATGTTGATATTGTCATCTTCATTAGGTTGCCACGATTCCAAATATTCTTGTGCAGTTCTTAAAGCGTCTCCTAAGATACCCCAACGAAGAAGGTCATATTTGCGTTGTCCTTCATAGCAAAGCTCAAAAGCGCGTTCCCAATAAAGAGCGGTACGGAATTTTCCGGTATCATCTGCATCGGAAATAAAAGCTAAATTGTAAACTTTCGGAGCCTTCAATAAGCTGTTATAATTAGCATTTGTTATAGGAGTAGCACCAGCGCGTTCGCGTACGTTGTTCAGTAATTTCCACGCTTCTGGTGTATTCCCTGTTTCATTGTAAGCTTCAGCTGCCATCAAAACAACATCTGCATATCTTAATGGACAATAATTAACTCCAGTATTATTAGGATCTACAAATCCCAAAGCCATCCACTCTCTACGCCATTTTCCTGGATATCTATATGCATTATTTCTGATAGCACTGTTTGTGTATGTTTTATTTTGTGTTTCAGTGCTTGCATTCCAAACGTAAGCATAGTCTACAAAATTCACATCTCTTCGTTGGTCTTTTGGGGTACCGTCATCGTTTGTTTCATAGAATGTTTTCCAATAAGGTAGTACCAGGAAGAAAGCATTAGCTCGTCCCATATAGTTACTTGTTCCCGGATACTCCCCTGGAGCAGCTACTATTGGACCATTATAAGTTGCCCATGTTCCAGCATTGTCTGTTTCTCCTTGGTTTGGTTCAAATGCTATTTCCCATAAACTTTCCTGATTGTTTAATATCAATTGTGAGTAATTTTTAAAAAGCTGTTCGTACCCCTCATTATAGAATCCATGATAGTTTTCTGATTGAAAGGCCTCCCACTCATCAATAACAGCATTGAAGTAAACGCTTCTTGTATTATCATCTGGTCGTGTAAGTTTGACTGTTTCACGATTCAGACTATAGCCTGCCCGTTGTAAGTAAACTCGCATTAACAAGGCACGTGCAGCACCGCTAGATGGAACCTCTGAAGAAGATGTGGTACTTCCTTTAGGTAAGTGCTCCTTTGCAAAATTTAAATCTTTGATAATCTGTTCATAAATAAGTTCACGGTTCATTCGCGGTTTTGAGGTCTCTTCATAACCGCTTGTATATTGTGTGCTAAAAGGTACATCTCCCCAAAATCTTACTAAATCAAAGGCAAGGAAGGCACGGAGGAAGCAGGCTTGCGCTACCAATTCCTGTAAAGTAACATTGTCTGTATATCCTTGCATTTTCTCGATGTTGCTGATTGCCAAATTCGCACGGTCGATGCCTAAATAAGCGTATTTCCAAACGGAGGCTATCCATGTATTGGATGAAGTGTACATATAATGGGAGATATCACGTCGAGTACCATCCGAGCCGGTACCTCTTACCATAAACATATCGTCTGCTCCAAAGAAGGGCATTATATACTGTCCATAATAGTTGATTGTTTCTATACAGTCATAAATTCCTACTACAGCCATTTTAGCTTTATCTTCCGTTACAAAATAGCTGTCCATTTCATAATACGAGGTTGGCTGTTCGGTTAGCTCACAAGAAGCTAATATGAGTGCAAAGAGTGTATATATTATTTTGTTTTTCATTGTATATTTTTTTAAAATGACACATTTATACCAAACACGAAGGAACGGCTTCTCGGATAGGCTCCGAAATCAACTCCCGGTGTTAAAGGACTACTCATGGTAGAAACTTCAGGGTCAAAACCTGTATAGGGTGACCATGTGAACAAATTATTACCAGTAGCATATACACGTAATTTACTTAGACCGATTTTATTGATGATCCGTTTAGGGAATGTATACCCTAAGGTAACATTACTTAATTTTAGGAAAGAAGCATCTTCTATAGCCCATGAATGAATGTAAGTATTATTTGAACCATTATCGTCAAAGCAGGCTACAGTTTTTCCTGCATTCACAGTTGCTAATTCTTCTGGATCAGTTATAATATTACCGTCATTGTTTATCGTAACCCAGCGATTTGTTTCACTGGCTATTGCCAAAACATTTTTATTTGTCAATGCGGTTTTTGTGTTAGTTAGTTTGGTCGCATTCAAAACCTCACCACCGTAGCTGTATGTTAGAAAGATACTTAAATCAAAATTTTTATATGCAAAGGTATTGTTAATACCGCCATAGAAATTGGGAGAGGCATTACCGATGACAGTTTTGTCATTTTCAGTAATTAGGTTGTCCTCACTGCCATCTACATTCTTAAACTTCCAGTAACCAGGCTGAATGCTTGCTTTGTCCCCATGATAAGGTATACCTTCCTTCAAGGTATACTTTTGAGTGGTAGGATCGTAATCGAAATCACTGACCTGATATAATCCTTCTGTCACATAACCGTAAAATTGTCCTAAAGGTTGTCCTACCCCAATCTGGTGTGAAGCACCTGCACCTGAATATCCGAAGTTAGCTAAATACAACTGTATGCTTTCTCCTGTTAGTCTATTGACTTTATTTTTATTATGAGAAAAAGTTATCGATGTATTCCATGTAAAATTCTTGTTGGAAATATTCACCGTATTTAGAGTCAAGTCAATACCTATATTTTGGGTTTCACCGGCGTTGATAATCATACTTTGATATCCTGATGAATATGGTAATTTAGCATCTAGTAATAAATTGCTACTACGGTTAATATAGAATTCGGGTGAAAATGTTATACGCTGATTGATAAATCCAAAATCCATTCCTAAATTGAATGTTTTGTTTGCCTCCCACTTTAAATCAGGATTAGGAACTTGATTAGAAGCATATCCTGCCTGTGCTCCGTTGCCACTAGCTGCCGTAACAGAACTCATTATTGCCAAGCTTTGGTAGTTGTTGATACGATTGTTTCCTGCCAAACCATAACCAATACGAAGTTTTAAATCGGAAAAGATTCCTATGTTTTTGATGAATGTTTCTTCACTCAAACGCCATGCAGCAGAAACAGCAGGGAAGTATCCCCACTTATTGTTTTTTCCAAACTTGGATGAGCCGTCTGCGCGTATAGAGGCTGTAAATAGATAACGATTCATATGGGCATAGTTCACGCGGGTAAAGAAAGAAAGTAGTTTGTCGTCATAATTTTCGTTGGAAGTAGGGGTGCTTGGTGTTCCTAATGAAAGGTCTGCCAGGCCAATTTCATCGTTTGGGAACTGTGTGGCACCGGCTGAAAACTGTCTTGTCCATTTCGTTACAAATTCATGTCCCGCCATTATGGCGACGTCGTGAGAGCTGTTTTTCCAACTATAACTCAGAACATTGGAGTTCTGTAAACTGCTACTTTCAATGTTTGTTATACTTCCGTATATACTTGAACGTTTGGCTGTCTGCGAATCAGCTCCATAGAAAATATCATTACGACGGGTTTGATAGCGCATGCCTACTGTACTGCGAAATGAAAATCCTTTCCATAGTTTGATTGTAGCGCCACCATTGGCTTGGAAAGTACGCCATTCTCTATTATTTATTTCTTCGGCCGCAGAAATCAAAGGATTTTGCATTACATTGCCGCTGTCATCAGCAAGTATAGGATCTTCCCCAAATAGCAGATCGGCATCTGCTCCTTGAATGCCTATTGTTGGACGATATTGTATGATATGTTGCATTTTGTTAAAACGGTCGGTATTCTCCGAAGTGCCCATTCCTTCTATACGCATTTGGTCGTAACTGATACGAGAGTTTATTGTTAACCAGTTGCTTACCGCATGATTTATGTTAAAGGAGATGTTGTGTTTTTTATTACTACTATATACCATAGCTCCTTCTTCATCGTAATAGGAATAAGCTAAACTGTAGTTCATTTTATCGGTCTTTCCAGAAACAGATATACGATAGTTCTGTGTCAAGGCGGTACGCCCCAATGTTTCTTCTTGCCAATCAATTCCTTTGCGACTGATATAATTGGATTCAAGATCACTATATTCGCCATATCTTTTCTTCCATGCTTCCATACCATCAGAGCTTGTATCCCCATTACCTATGCGCCATAATGTCCGTTCGTAATCTAATTTGACAAATTCATAAGGAGAAAGAACATCTAACTTTTTTGCTAATGTTTTAGCTCCCCAATATGCATCGAAATTAACTGTTGCCTTTCCACTGGATTTACTACCATTTTTAGTTGTGATTACAACAACTCCATTTGCTCCACGTGCACCGTAAATGGCAGTGGCAGAAGCATCTTTTAATACATCAATTGTTTCTATCTCAGCAGGATCAATGGTTGACATCCCATCTTCGCTAGGAAATCCATCAATAATATACAAAGGGTCGTTACTTTGAGTAATAGAAATTCCACCACGTACACGAATAGAAACAGATGCCCCTGGGGCCCCTTCACTTTGCTGTACTAGCACACCGGCCATACGTCCAGATAGGGCTTGAGTTACATCACTAACCGGTATTTTAATTAACTCTTGACTGCTTATTGACGCTACCGACCCTGTTAGATCTTTACGCTTTACTGTGGCGTAACCAATAGCAACAACTTCATCTAACATCACAGTGTTAGCCTGTAGTGTCACATTAATAACTCTCTGTTTATTTACTTTTACTTCTTGTGTGATCATTCCTACATACGAAAAGACAAGTATGTCTTTAGATGCATCATTGATTTTTAAAGTAAAATTGCCATTAATGTCAGTAACAGTCCCAGTACCAGTAAGACCTTTTACTGTAACGCTACTGCCGATCACTTCATATCCTTCACTGTCAACCACCTTTCCTGTAACTATCAGGCTCTGTGCATATGCAGATACACATGTAAAGGCTGTAAGGAATAGTAATAATTTCTTAAAATTGTACATAAATAAATCTAAGGTTTTAATTAAAAATATTAACTCCTCTAAGTTCGATGAAAATTATGAGAAAAAATATAAGTATTATTTATTTTCCTTACTTATATACGTTGTTATCATATTAAATCTGTTTCCCAACTATCATTTTTGTCTAAAATATAATAATCATATATTAATGTTATAATTTTTTTTATGTGGATATTTTTGTTCTCCTTTATTATGAATGAGTATTGTTCTGCCTAAGAAAAATATATAAAATAGATTCTTGATTAATGTTTAAATGTGTTTCCGGGTTAATAGTGAAAATATTTTAATCTATTGTTAAATATATCATTTTAAGACATGTCTTTAGTAGTATGTATAAAGTTTTAGCTATTTGATTGCATCTATATTTGTCATTTCACGTTTTATTTATAATAAAGAAGAGGAATCTGCAATATTTTTGGAAGTGTACCATCTCTGTCTGGAGGCAGTATTAGCGTCAATGGGAGTAGTTTTATTTAATAATGTATTGCTATAAAATGTATTCGTGAATAGTCATTTTCTATTCCCAGGCTCCATAAAAGATATTAGTATTCAACTAGGAATTTAAATTTTCGGTTCAGTTGTATGCTCGTTTAATATTCTTCGGATAAAGGTTTAGTTGCAATAACTGTTGGATTAAAGATACAGGACATTTGTTTAGATGTTATTTGATGTAATCCTTTTCGGTCCACCTTTGTATTGATAATGAAAAGTATATTATTGTAAGTGCTTATCATAGATTTTAATTTTCCTATGAGAACTTCAGAACTATCTACTATTCTAAATCAAACAATATAAATGGTTTAATACAGATGATTGACATCTGGTTAAATTTAAAATAGTTGTGATTCCGTTGGTGCCCCATTTACGGAATTTAAACTTTAGGTTTGACTTCACTCTAACTACAAAGAACCTACAAGATGGATTTGATAAAGTTCTTTGAACAACTTTTACACTCTGTCAAATATGTAAAATTTGGCTCATAATTAATTATGGACATTATTGTTGAATTATATCTGAATGCTGTAGTTATTACATAGAAGGCTAAAACTTGTACTTCTATATCATAGAGGACATGAACTTTGGTGCCATTTTCTTCTAACAGAACTTCGCCTAAAGGGATTTAGTCAGACATAAAAGAACCATAGTGGAATCACACGCATATTTTCTTCATTCTGTAGAAATCAAAGTTTTCGGAGATTCCATAATCTCAAATCTGATTGGCGGATGTAAATGTCGTTTTGGTTGGGAATCATCCCTCAATGATAACGTTTTCTTTGATATAACTCCAAGCTATAATCAGGTTACGAAGACTTTTTGCGTTTAGTAAGTTGACCAACCATTATTGCAAGTAAATGGCTCGAATAAGTGAAGTGCTTTTACATAACGATTACCACTGTACTTCTCTACAAAGTTTTCTAAGCTTATCGTTGTTCAAGAATTCAAACGTATTTGTCTTGATTCATTTGAGGTCGCTTTAATTAATAGACCTCAAAGTGTGATATCTTCTTATAGATGTCTTTTACTAAAATGCCTATCTTTTCTGTGTATTAAACAGATCCGTCCCCAAGTTTAGAGATTAAACAACTTTTCTATAATATGGATGGGAGATATCCACTTTTTCTCCCGATGATAAATATGGTCATTTAAATACAATAACTCGGTACCGTGTATTAGCATACAATCATAAAAAATAAATTTCTACTCGAACTAGAATGAAATGGATTTAAACTGGAAAAAATCTATTTTTATATTCTATTGGTAGACAACCGACATATTTTTTAAAACATGTTGTAAAGTAAGAAGGGGTATTATATCCCACCATAAAGCTGATTTCAGATATGGAAAATTTACCTTCTTCTAATAACTGGCAGGCTCGATTAAGCCGTATTTTATGTATAAATTCAGTGGTTGATTCTCCTGTTATTGCTTTCAATTTCATGTGAAGGCTCGAACAACTCATATTCATTTCCCATGCGAACTGTTTTATGGAAAACTTCATATTATCTATATTTTTCTCAACTACCATATTGGCTTTTTCTAGTATTTCTTTATTCATTGTGGTATTAATTCGTTCTGTCGGCATAATGTTAGAACTATGCTCAAAAATATAGTGAGATGTATGTAGCATATTTAATGTTTTAAATTTTAAAATATTTATGGAGAATGGTTTGATTATATAATCATCAGCACCTACTCGAAAACTTTCCAATTGAGATTCTATATCTGTTTTTGTAGATAAGATATAAACAGGTATATGACGAGTAGATAGATTTTCTTTTACTAGTTTACACAGCTTAATACCATCTATTACAGGCATTATTGCATTTGTAATGATCAAATTAACTTCCTGTCTTTTTAAAATATCCAGTGCTTCTTTTCCGTTTTTCGCTTCTAATAGATAAAACAAAGAGGATAGATTATTGGATATATATTGTCGTAATTCTTCATTGTTTTCTGCTATTAAAATAGTTCCGTTTTTTGTTTTTATCACTTGTGTATTAGTGGGTTCACGCTCATCTTTCATACAAATATTGTTTGAATATATAGAAGGTATTATATCTTGTTTCTCTTCCATGTTGTCGTTAAGAAACTCATCTTTGTTGTATGAAGACTTGTCCTGTGGAAAATGAATAGAAAAAGTGCTCCCTTTTCTTATTTCGCTTTGCAATATAATTTTTCCATGATGTAATTCAACTAATTGTTGAACCATAGAGAGCCCTAAGCCGTTTTCTATGTAGCTATTTTCTATTTGATAGAAACGATCGAATATTTTTTGTTGTTTTTCTACTGGAATACCGATCCCTGTATCTGACACTTGTAGGACAAGGTTTTTGTCCTCCTTATATAGTCGTATTGTAATGCTTTTTCCAGATTCTGTATATTTAAATGCATTTGCAAGTAATTTATTTGTAATTAGAATTAGAACGTTTTCATCAAAAAAAAGATCTTCATCTTGTAATTTTGTATAGAAATTATATTCAATATGTTTCTTCCTGGATAAGTATTTATAGCTCATGAAACAATCTAGTACTCGTTTATATGCGTTAGAGTGTATTATATTGAGCTTGAGTAAACCTAAATTGATGTCACTAAGAATTTTTGTTTGACTAATAATGTATGATAATTTATTGGCACTGTCTTGGATGTGTAGCAATTGCTTATATTCCCAATCTCCGTAAATGTGCCTCATTAGTTCTTGTAATGGTGAAATAATTAGGGTTAGTTGGTTATGTAGTTGTTCATATAACATGTTGATATTCATTTGGTATATTTCTTTTTCTTTCTTTTTTCGTATGTTCTTTAGTTTGTAACTTTTGTATAATGGAAAAAGCCATATAGAGCTTAGCACCAATGATAAAAGTAAAAAAATAGTAAGAAGGGGTATATACTTGCCATGATACCCCAAACGTAAACAACGAATACTCTTCATGATAAAATTATTATTATTTATTTGGTGGTAGGAAGCATACTCCTGTATGTAATCAGGATAGATAATTAGAGTGGAATGGTTTTCCTTATATTTTGCAACATTATATCTTTTTAATTGATAAATAAAGGTTGTAAATCTGTGGCGAGCGGAGTATGCTGTCATTTGCCATTTTCCCTTTTGATTTTGTTTTATGGAAAAAAGTGTGTTATGTGGTGAATAGAAATGTTTTTGGGTGATATCAATATCCAATGTTTCGAGAGGTAATTCTCCTAAAAACATTAATAAGAAATGTATGAATTTCATGACTTCAGTCTGTTTTAAATTAATAAATTACTGTTGCTTTTGATTCATCCTACAATTCCATCTTTTACATTCTCTGTAATCTGGTAGTATGTATTAGATAAAGATTCATGTTATGAAGATGACTTACCGGTTGATAATATTCTTTTTATTTTAGACTATATATTGATATAACAAATATTAATCAGTAATTTTGTATGTTCCGATAAATATATTAAATAATCGCACTTTTGCAGAATATTGTGTAGGCGGTCCATGTTTCCAAGAATTATCGCCTATGATGTGATTATTACATAATGCGTATTTCATTTTAATATTAAATTTAATGATTGCTCAAAGATAAATATTTGTTTGTTACATATATTTCATTCTCTTTTACGATTTTAGCACTTCTGTTTTTGTTATATAAAACATGTCGATTTTTATATTAAAATTGTTGAAAGATACCGAGTGAAACAATTTTGATATTTTTTTAAACGAAAACGAATATTGCCGAAATGTAAACTTTTTATCTTTGACCTGGATAAATAACTTTAATATCTTATGAAACACTTATCTTTATTGCTGTGCTGTTCTTTCTACGGACTGTCTTCCATATCTGTAGGAGCGATTAATCATGAAAGACCCAATATCTTATGGCTTACTTTTGAGGATACTAGTGCACGTGAATTTGGTTGTTATGGGAACAAGGATGTGCATACTCCAAATATAGATAGCCTTGCTCTCCGTGGTATACAGTTTATGAATGCTTGGTCGGTAGCTCCACAAAGTTCTGCGGCCCGTTCTTCCTTAATCACTGGATGTTATGCTACCACATATGGGATGGATGTTCATCCGATACCTTATGATACTCCCGTAGATATTTTCTTTCCTCAAAAATTACGTGAGGTGGGGTATTATTGTACAAATAATAATAAGACCCATTATAATTCTACTACAAATAATAAGATCTGCTGGGACGAATGTAATAAATATGCGTCATACAATAGTAGTAGACGGAAAAAGCATCAGCCATTTTTTGCTGTGTTTAATACTGTTGCTTCTCACATGGGGCGTATTCGTACCTTTCATACCGAGGGCCGAAGAGATTACACTAGGGAGGGGATTTATCCGAGCTTATTGTCACTTCCTTCTTATCTTCCAGATCTCCCAGAAATTCGTTCTGATTATGCTGCTCATTTGGAGTCGGTACAAGATGTGGATACATGGCTTGGATTCTTTTTGAAAGACTTGAAAGATAGAGGGCTAGATAAGAATACAATCATATTTTTTTTTAGTGATCATGGAGGGTGTCTTCCACGTGGTAAAGGATATTTGTATGAAAGTGGTTTAAAGGTTCCTTTAATAATATACTTTCCACCTAAATGGAGGCACTTGGCAAAGGTTTCTTCAGGTAAGGAATATGGTCTTATTAATTTTACTGATTTAGCTCCCACTGTACTTAGTCTTGCAGGAGTCAGACCACCCAGGCATATGCAAGGTAATGCGTTATATGGCAAATTTGTAAATAAGGGTAAGCGTGAAATGCAGTTTGCGTTAGCATCTAATCAATTACATCATTTTATGCCTGTACGTGCAGTTACAGACGGGCGTTTTAAATATATCCGAAGTTATATTCCATATCGTCAGTTTGCTTTACGCAATTATTATCAATGGGGCATGCCTTCAAATCAAGTATGGGATGAGTTAATATTAAAAGGGGGAGGAAATCCGGAGTGGAGCCAACCTTTTCAAAGTCATCCGGCTGAAATGCTATTTGATCTTGAAAAAGATCCAGACGAACTTCATGATCTTTCTGGTGTTTCTGAATATGAAGGTGTTCTCTGTAAAATGCGGCAAGCATTATCTGCTCATATTCGTGTTACTACTGATTTAGGCTTTTTTTTACCTGATTCACGTATAGGGCATATACTTTATGAAAAAGTACGTCAAGAACGCTACCCGTTAGCTGAACTGTATGCCCTTGTTGAGATGGTTGGTACTGCAACAATAGACCTGCTTCCTGTATTAGAAGAAGCAATTACTAGTTCTTTGCCAGAAATGCGATTTTGGGGCATAGTAGGGTATGCCAAACTAGCCAAAGAAAAACGAATTAGAACTTGTCCTCAAGCTTTGTTGGCATTAATTTATGATACTAACCCATATATAGCTTCGGAGGCTGCTTATGCCATATCTTATTTGGGAAGATATCAGGAAGGTATTACCCGTCTGCTTACTCCTACTTTAGAAAAGAACCGAAAAATAGGTTATTCGTCGTTGGAATGTCTGTCTTTGGATCCAGAAATGCGTGAATATATTCGTCCTTTCATACCGGAGCTAAAAGAAGCGGCGGAAACTCTACCACATGTTGAGAATGAAGATGCAGGATTTATGGCACGTGGTATACTTGTAAATCTAGGCGAAATGGATATCAAGGAATTGTATGGTGCCGAGGCCTATGAAAAAGGTTTGAAATTAAATCATACTCGTAGAGCAATGCTTCCCTTACCTAATTAATTGATGTGTAGAATATTATATATGTGTAGTTTTCATGTCCTGAACCATAAAATATAAAAGGTTTTTCTTCAAATTAGGTGGTAATCTCTTTTTTATTGAGACGGTGTTCCTCGTCTTCCTTAATCCTATGAAAAGTTGTAGATATGTCTTGTTATATTGTAACATCTTAATGATGTGGTGTCTTTAAAGTCGCTAAAAGGTAAATTTGTTTATAACTTTTTGCAAGTTAAGAAGAAAATAAAAATATCATCTTGTTTTAAATTATGTTTCTACAAAATTGAAGGAGGATAATTTTATATTAGTGATATTTCCTTTTTGTATTTTTTTAATACAAAAGAATAAATGGATAAAATTAGATTAAAAAAAATAAATTATTATATTGCAATGAGTTAATTTATGTGAATAATTTGTACTTTTTTAGATGTATTTATTATTAAATTTACAATGTTTTATTTATTTGCAATAAATACTATGAACATATGATGCTTATTCGATTTTATATCTGTATCATATATTTGTTATTATTTACATGTATGATGCAAGCTAATTTACGGTTTACTCCTTTTCCAAACAGGCAGTTACCTTCTAATGAAGTGAGAAAATTATATCAAGATTCAGAAGGATATATTTGGATTCCAACCTATAATGGCTTAGCTCGTTATGATGGTCATAATGTGGTAAACTATGGTTTTAATAATGTCACAAACAAATCATTCAATTCATATTTAAATGCAGTGGTGGAAGATGATGAAAAAGGACTTTGGATTGCAGCAGAGAATGGGGTGTTCAAACTGAATAAGATGACGGGGGAAGTTTTTAGCCATACTGATAGTACCTTGAAAAACTTAAATGCTGTAGCCATTGTTTTTGATAGTAATAAAACACTTTGGGTGGGAGGTAACAAGGGGCTTTTCCGAAAAAAAAGAGGAGGTGATTTTGAGCAGTTGAAATTGCGGGATTCTGTGGGTAATGAGATTTTGCACATTAATTCCATTATGGAAGATTCGAATCACAATCTTTGGATTACGGCCTGGGAACAAGGGCTATATAGATACGATACAAAAACCGGACAACTTTTTTCTTATATTGATCCAATATTAAAAACTGCTTATGTAGTGTATGAAGATAGTCGTCATACCTTTTGGGTGGGGACATGGGGAAGGGGACTTCTAAAATTATCCGTTCCTTATACGGTTCATTCTATGGAGTATACACAATTTTTGCATAATGAGAGCATGGTAACCTCGTTAGTTGATGATATAATCTACGACATAAACGAGGATGAATTATCCCAGCTTTGGATAGGAGGACGTAGTGGGCTGAGTATCCTTTCATTAGATGGAAATAAATTTGAAAACTATACTCCTGACGGTAATTATGGTAATCTGCCTTATAATGAAGTAAATTCTATTCTTCATACTAAGGACGGTTTAATGTGGATAGGCATGTTAGGAGGAGGAATATGTAAGGTGCAAAGTTCACAGGTAAAATATGAGGTGGACCGTTTAGATTATATCAAGAAAAAATACAAGACCAATTCTGTACGAAGTATTTGTCAGGTGGGAAAAAACGAATTATGGATGGGGATTATGGGTAGGGGGCTTGTAAAATATAATCAGCGAAGTCAGACAGGAGTGAATTATGTAGATGTTCCCGAACTTAACCATCTTCCTTATCCATCTACAGTTAATAGTATTATCAAGCGCAGAAATAAAAATGAAATATGTTTTGGAACTTGGTGTGCCGGTGTCTTTTTTTACGATGAAGACAAACATAAAGTAACGATGCTCAACCAATTAGTTAATGAGAAATTAGGTGATAATTGTGTTTATGTATTGTTGGAAGATTCTGATAATAATCTTTGGATAGGAACTCGTAATGGGCTTTATATTTTTGATACAACTAACGAACTTTATACTCTTTCTGAGTGGCTTCATTGCGCAGAAGTTCCTCCGCTGTCGAGTGTTTATGATATTAAGGAGGATGAAATGCATAATCTTTGGCTTGCCTTAGGGGAAGAAGGGGTTATGCGTATAGATCTTAATCAAAAGAGCTATAAAAAATATACAATTAGTGGTAAACATAGTAGTTATGTTACTAGCTGTATTTTAATTGATTCACAACAGCGTATATGGGTAGGAACAATGTGGAGTGGTTTGGTTTACTATCAAGCAGCTAGTGATTCTTTTATTACTTTTCCTGCTATTTCTAATATAGAGAATACTAGTATATCTAACATCATAGAAGATGAGAATAAATATATTTGGATAACATCTAATAATATAGTGCTTGCTTTTTCTGTTGATGATTCTTTTCGAATACAAAAGGTAAACTATTATGCAACTTATGATGATGTTTCAGGTTCATTGTTTAATCGGAATGCTAGTTGTGTTTTGCCGGAAGGGAAAATTGCATTTGGTAGCTTGCAAGGACTTTATATTTTTGAAACACAGCAAATGTATGATGACGATATGAGTTCTTTTCCACTTCTTTTCACTGATTTTAAGATACATAACCGATCACTTCGTGACTTTACTAAGGAAGAAAGAGAAAAGTTTTCAAAATATGAAATAAACTATGCAGACAGGATTACAATTCCCTATAATCAGAATAATTTCACTATTGAGTTTTCTTTTATGAATTACGAACGACGAGATGATTATCTCTATGCCTTTAAACTTGAAGGTTATGATGAACGGGAGAATATAGTGGATTCACAACATCATTTTGCAATATATAATAATTTACCTGCTGGGACTTATACTTTTTGTCTTAAAGGGATGCTTCCAAATGGGGAATGGAGTAATGAAGTTAAAACTTTGACTATTGTAATTCAACCCAAGCCTTGGCAATCATGGGGGGCTTATGTTATTTATATATTGTTATTTGTACTGATATTCTATTCTATTTTTTATTTTCTTCATTACAGAATGCGTATGCAACATCTCATTCAAATAAGTGAATTGGAGCAGCAAAAGATACAGGAAATTAACCATTTGAAATTACAATTTTTTACAAATATTACTCATGAATTGATGACGCCGCTTAGTATAATATTAGCTTCGCTTGAAAGTTTGAAGAATGGTAGTGATAAGCAAAGCCTTCTTTCGGTAATGACTGTCAATGTTACCAGATTGATGCGTCTCATTCAGCAGGTGCTTGAATTTAGAAAAGTAGAGAGTGGTAATTTAAAAATATGTGTTTCATATGGTGAGGTTTCTTTATTTGTGCGTAGTTGTGTAGAGGCTTTTATACCTTTGTTAGGTAAAAAGCAACAACACATAGTTTTTACAAGTGAACCAGAGTCTATTTTAGGTTACTTTGATTCGGACAAATTGGATAAAATGATATATAATCTCCTTTCTAACGCCATTAAATACACTCCGGTCGAGGGTCGGATTTCAGTAAACCTAAAAAAGAGTAGTGTTGATGATATGTTGAAAATAGATGTGATTAATACGGGGGAGTTAATGAATCGAAAAACAATTGATAATCTCTTTAAAAGATTTTATGAAGGCGATTACCGTAAACATAATACTATCGGTACAGGTATTGGTCTTTCATTGGTAAAAGATCTAGTAAATATCCATCACGGTACAATTGAGGCGTTTAGTAATCAGTCCATAGGTAATTGTTTCCGCATTTTATTGCCTCTTGATAAAGAAAGCTATGTTCAGGGGGAAATTGATGAAGAACTAGGAGCACAAATGCAAACCTCGTTTACCATGCCTGTTTATATAGATGAAACAATAGAAAATGCAGGGGATGGAATGTTACAAGCAGATTACACAATTTTGATAGTCGATGATAATGAAGAGCTTTGTATGCTTCTTTCAAACTTGTTATCTAATTATTTTTGTGTAAAGATTGCAATGAACGGAAAACAGGCGATTCAAGTACTTGAAGAGGGAAATATAAACTTGGTAGTATCAGATATTATGATGCCTGATATGGATGGTATAGAACTTTGTAAGTATATCAAGCAGCAATTTGAATTTAGTCACATTCCAGTGATATTGCTTACAGCCAAGCGAACAGAGAAGAGCCAGATAGAAGGTTATAGTTCTGGCGCGGATGGTTATATTAGCAAACCTTGTAATATCTCATTACTTTATGCTCAGATCATTAACTGTCTTAAACGACAAGAGCGTAAGAGTACGGATTTTCGTAAACAAGTAGTGTTTGAGGTAAATAAATTGGAGTATACTTCTATAGATGAGGCTTTTTTACAGAAAGTTATTGATTGTGTTAATGCTCATTTAAGTGATACTGACTTTAGTTTAGAGAAGTTTGTGTTTGAAGTAGGGACATCTCGTACTGTACTTACAGAGAAACTAAAAACGTTAACAGGGTTAACCCCTTCCAATTTTATACTTAATGTACGTCTTACTACAGCTTGTAAATTGATGGAGGAACAGCGGAAGGTACGCATTTCAGACCTTGCTTATGCCGTAGGTTTTAACAACCCTAATTATTTTAGTATGTGTTTTAAAAAGAAGTATGGTCTTTCTCCAAAAGAATATATAAGTAATAAACTTACTCCAGAAGGCTGAATTTCGGCATTTATAAAGGGATTTAGTGTAATAATCCGGTAAATATTAGATTTTTTATTGGTATAATCTCCCTTTCTTTGTGAAGTCAATGATGTGGTTATTTTTAGAAACTCATTGATTTATTTTTTGTGTACTAAATTTACATATTATGAAAAATTATTTACATTTTATTACTGCTAAAATTTTATCCTTATTAGGATTGGTTGCCTTATTATTATCTTGTTCAGATGCTGACGGAGATAATATGAAGTCTCCTGTGCAAGGCGTTCCTTTTAGATCGATTTATGTAGAAGTAGATCAGGAAAGAGTGAAAGCGGAAATGCTTGATTCCAAAAATCTCTCATTATCATTTAATACTGCTGAGAATTTTGCAGAGTCAAAAATAGAAGTTGAGCTGGAAGATGGTTATGAACTCATCTTTCCATCTGATATAAATAAAGCAGATTTAGCTAATTATCCTGTTTTAAACTTTCGCTCTCCAGACAATCAAATCCGGAAGTATTGGCTTACTATTGTGTCTAAAGCCTTTCCTGTAGTAGATGCTAGTAAAATAAGTGTGGTGGGGGCTAGTGTTGATGTAACACTTAATAGTACAAATCGCCAAATTACTGTTGCATTCGATAAGTGTACCATGAATATGGCTGATATAGAACTACAATTTGCCGAAGGAGCTATACTGGAGGGAAGTGAAATCGTTTCTAGCTTGCATTTTGATTTTTCTGAGAAGTTATCTCAACCTCTTATTATCAAACAACCTAATGGAGTAGAGCGCACTTATACTGTAGATTTGAATGTTGCTACTGCTATGACAGATCCTAAGTTTTTAGGATTTAATGATGTTACTAGTAATTATCTCTCTACAGAAGAGTATCCGTTTATTTCGATTTATCAGGCAACTACAATAGCTAATATTCCTATTCTTAATGTTGGTGATGAAACACCATTTAGTTGGGTGTCTCCATATGATCCTTCGATGATAGGTGACTGGTCTGAAAGTCGACAAACAGAAACTGTTAGTGATACTAAAATTTCGGTAATTACTATTGATAAGGCTAAAGCTAAAGCACAGTTAAAATCGAATGGCGGTCACATTTTAATGAATCAGGTTCATAGTTTGATAGCTATGAGTGGTAGGGCTGTAATAGAAAAAACATTCCTTTGCATAGATGAAACGTTAGTTAGTACGGTTAATAGTGGAGATGCCGGCTGGCGCTCGTCATTCGGATTTAATGCAGAAGGGGAGATCTTTTTTGGTACTACTGCTATTAGTGATAACAAATTGATGAAATTGCCTTATTTTGATTCTCATCCTGGTGATGCCTATCTTGAGAATGCTGTAGAATGGAATGGCATAATTTCATTGGCTTGTGCACATCCGTGGTTAATAAGAAGTGGTCGTCGTATGACTTCTGCTGAAATTATAAATAATGATGGAACAGGTTGGGAAGTGGCCTTAGGAGAGGCTTGGAACGGTAACAAGCGTATGCGTTCCTATATTGGTGTTACCTATGATCATAAATTGGCTCTTGCAGTTACAAGTGAAGGATTCGGTACGAACCAAGGTGCCTGGGTACTTGAGCAGCTTGGTTGGAGAGAGGTTCTTTATGTCGGTGGAAGTTATTACGAAGCTGATGATTTTGTTACTACATTATTAGTTAATGGCAAGGTTGTACAAGGTAATGCGGATCAGGAAGCAATGTATTGTGTGACTGTAGATGCAAAATAACCACTTTAAAATATATGTCATATGAGAAGTTTAAGTTGTGCAATAGCATTTTTGTTATTGTCTCCGATTTTATGGGCTAATCAGGAATCTGATTGGAACATACGTCCTTTGAATGGCGAAGTTGGTATCGTCCAGACAGTTCTTTATACAGGTAAAATATTGGATAATACCACTTCTGAACCTTTAATTGGTGCTACGGTTAAAGTGAAGGATACTTCAATAGGAACTATTACTGATGTGAATGGAAATTTTTCTATTCGTGTGCCTGATAACATTTCACCGGTAATACTTGAAATCTCTTTTATTGGATATACAAAGAAAGAGATAACATTGCAGAAACGCATAGATAATATAATTCGCCTGGAAGAAAATATGCGTGTGCTTGATGAAGTGCAGATTGTGGCTTATGGTAAGCAAAGTAAGATCTCGGTGACAGGAGCCATCAGTTCTGTTAAGACTTCTGATCTGTTAAAATCACCTAGTGGAAGTGCTGCAGGTAGTCTTTCGGGAGCCATCACCGGTGTATCTAGTGTGCAACTTTCTGGTCAGCCAGGTGCAGAAGATCCTGATATTTATGTTCGTGGGACAGGTTCATTGACATCTGCAGCCTCTAAGCCTTTGATCTTGGTAGATGGTATTGAACGTTCATTTTTTCAGATGGACTCCCATGAAATTGAAAGTATTACTGTACTTAAGGATGCTGCGTCTACAGCTGTGTTTGGTGTGCGTGGTGCTAATGGGGTTGTTTTAGTAACGACTCGTCGTGGAGAAGCTGGGAAACCGAAAATATCAATAAATTCTTCGTTTGGTTTGACGCAATCACTACGAAACTTGGAAGGAGTTGACAGTTATACATATGCCCAGCTTTATACAGAAGCGCAAAGATCAGACAATCCGAATATAACTGATAGTCAACTAAAGTTTTCTCCTTATGTTACTGAAATGTTTCGTACTAATGCTGACCCTATCATGTTTCCCAATGTAGACTGGAATGAGTATATCTTTAAAAACCTAGCTTGGCAGACACAACATAATGTGACTTTGTCAGGTGGAGCAGAACGATTTCGTTATTTTGTATCGTTGGGGTATTTGCAACAGGATGGTATGATGAAGAAACATTACGAGAATTATGATCCTAACTATTCATACAAACGATTTAACTATCGTTCTAATGTAGATATGGATTTAACCCGATCAACTCTTTTGAAAATCAACATCGGAGGTCGGGTTGGAAATAAGCGTGAGCCTCAAACTTATGATTTATGGAAGAATATCATGTGGGCGACTCCATTTGCTAGTCCCGGATTTGTTGATGGTAGATATATTTATAATGCAAATAATAAATACATTCCATTAGAACAGCTTACCAGTGGTCTGGATTGTTACTACAATTGGGGGTATCAAACCACCAACGATAATGTACTTAATCTTGATTTAGCATTAACTCAAAAGTTGGATATGTTTACAAAAGGGTTGGTTTTTTCAATAAAGGGGGCATATAATACCAACTATTCAACGACGGTTTACCGTGCGCCAACAGCGACTGATAGTTCTTATACGCCTATTTACATGGGTAGTAAAACACAACCGGGTATGGATATTTCCGATCCACGTTTTGATAACAGTATTGTTTATCAGACTGATGGGGTAACAGGCTTACGTGAACCTTTGGATTATAAGGATGATACGGGACGGGGACGTAATTGGTATGCTGAGGCTAGTTTTAATTATAACCGTTCATTTGGCGATCATGAGGTATCTGCATTGTTATTATATAACCAGTCTAAAACGTATTATCCTGCCCAATATACAGAGATTCCTACTGCTTATATAGGTTATGTAGGACGTATTATGTATAATTGGAGAAAACGTTATATGATAGATTTGAATGCAGGGTACAATGGATCTGAAAACTTTGCTCCAGGCAAACGTTTTGGCTTTTTTCCGGCAGCATCTCTTGGTTGGATTGTTTCAGAAGAAAAGTTTATGAAAAATCTTAAGTTTATAGATTTCTTAAAAGTTCGGGCATCGTATGGTATTGTCGGTAATGATAAATATAGCGGACAGCGTTTTCTTTATTTAGCAGATTCTTGGAATGGATATAATCAAGTTTGGAGTAATAATGGTAGTTATCAATTTGGAATAGGAGGAAGTTCGGAACTTCAACCTGACGCACATGAAAATATAATTGGTAACGCAGAAGTAACTTGGGAAAAAGTTGCTAAGCAAAATTATGGTATCGATATAAAAATGTTCAATTCACAATTAAGTATTACAGCTGATGTATTCTTTGAAAAACGTAAGGATATCTTGTCTACTCGGAATACATTACCTTCTATTACTGATATAACTTTGCCTCTTATCAATTTGGGTAAGGTTAACAATCATGGTTATGAACTTTCTATAGGTTGGGATTCTCGAATAAATAAGGTTAATTATTGGTTAAAAGCTAATGTATCTTATGCCAAAAATAAGATTATCTATATGGATGAGGTTTATCCTAACGAACCTTATATGGCACAAACGGGACGTAGTACTGGGCTAAATTATGGTTATCTTTTTGACCGTTTTCTTCAAAAGACAGATTTCGATGAGAAGGGTAACCTTAAGGTTGATGAATCGGGTAGACAAATTTTACCTGTAATGGCATTGGGAGAGCCCAAACCAGGCGATGCGCTTTTTAAAGATCTCAATAATGATGGGATAGTTGATGGTAATGATAAGACCTATTTTGGTTATGGCAATCGTCCGGATTATACTCTAGGCTTTTTAGGTGGTTTGAAATGGAAGAATTTTGAGTTTTCTATGCAGTGGACGGCGGCTTTACATGCATCTCGCATGCTTTCTGAAGAGTATAGAGATGCGTTTGGTAGTACTAACAGCCGTATGTTACTTAAGTTTTTGGCTGACGGACGTTGGACAGAGGGTAATGAAGAGGATGCACGTTTTCCAAGACTTACATTTCGTAATAAATCGCATTATACGGAACAATCGGACCTATGGTTGATGGATGGTTCCTATTTAAGACTTAAAACAGCAGAAATTTCTTATACTTTTAGTAAATATGATTTATTGAAGAAAGTCGGTATTGAGTCTATAAAACTCTATTGTAATGGCTATAACTTACTTACACTATTTTCTGATTTGAATGATATTGATATAGATCCGGAAGGTATGACTAGTGGTTCAAGTAATACATATCCAAACATTCGTATATACAATTTTGGAGTTAATATTTCATTTTAAATTACGAGTTATGAATAAATATATATTAAAATACTTGTTTGTAGCCAGTTTGTCACTTTGTGCCTATGGTTGTAGTGATATAGCTTTTGGTGAAGGTTTTTTGGAAAAAGCGCCTGGTGGGGATATTACTATTGATACTATTTTTTCATCAAAAATGTATGCTGAGAGAGCTTTGAATTCCGCATATGCTACTCTACGTACCGGTTTGACTGTTCACTCAGCAGCGAGCGATAATAATGATTATGAACATCAGATGGCTGGTGATAAACTGGGATGGGATAATTTGGATGCTTTGACAGATATCATCAGTTCACACTGCAATTGGGGGGGGGCGTATGGTACGTATTATGCAGGACAGTATAATACGGAGACGGAGAACGGCTCCTCTAGTACCAAGTTTGGATTTAATCCTTCACAGGATGCGGCTTGGACTGGTATTCGCAAAGGATTTCTTTTCATTAATAATGTGGATCGTGTGCCTGATATGACTGAATCAGAGAAGAAAATTCGTAAGGGAGAAGCACGCATGATTATAGCTTGTCAGTATCATGAATTAATGCGGCATTTCGGGGGTATTCCATTGTTAACAGATGATATTCAGGTTAATAATGATATGGATACCGATTATTCACGTCAAACTTTAGAGGCAACAGTGTGTTATATTGTTGAACTTTGTGACCAAGCAGCAAAAGAGCTCCCTTGGACAGTAGATGCTGTTAATGATGGACGATTCACAAAAGCCTCAGCTATGGCTTTGAAAATAAGGGTGTTGCTTATGGCTGCTAGCCCGTTATTTAATGCTAATACTCCTTATTTGGAAATGGGGCAACCTACTCCTGCTAATACGGGAAAAATTCCAGCAGAGAATATTGACAAGATGGTATGGTATGGCAATTATGATCAAGCTCGTTGGGAGAAAGTTATAACAGCTTGTGAAGCTTTTATGGATGAAAACCAACGTAATGGTAATCCATATAAATTGGTAACATCTAATTCAGCTACAACAGATGGGTATCGTGACGCTTTTTCCAAGTGTTATGCAGATCGCTATAATGGTGAGATTTTAATTGCAACATGTCGTACTATGCGTACTTTTGGTGAACTTTATCATCGGATGTATTTTGGACCGGCATCTGATACCAATGGAAATACTGGTCGTGGATATGGCGGTGGATGCATTACACTTAATTTTGTAGATTTGTTCCCTTATGCTAATGGTGAGAAAGCATCTTATGAAAGTTGGTTAGCTAATAATGGATCTGTGGGAACTTTAGATAACAATCCTTTTGTGAATCGTGATCCTCGTTTGTATGAATCGGTAATGATAGCCGGCGACAGGTTTCAAGGACGTGTGGCCGAAATGTGGATAGGTGGTCGTGAACGGGGTGCTGCTGATAGTCCGCGTGCTATTACTGGATTTTGTTCTAGGAAATATTTATGGGACTATAATGAGGCGACTTTTCATAATAAACCTTCGAACTATGCTTACTTGCGTCTAGCTGAAGTTTATTTGGCTTATGCAGAAGCATTAAATGAGACAGGACAAAAATCTGAAGCATATTTATGGTTAAATAAGGTGCGTAATCGTGTTGGCTTGATAAATATGACTGACGCACTATTAGCACGTCTGCAGGAAGGTAAGGTATTGCCTGATTACCCAGAGGCGCCTTCATTAGGTGACAAACAGTTACGTGAAGAAATATTGGACGAGAGAGCACGTGAGTTTGCGTTCGAGGAAGTGCGTTGGTTTGATATGATCCGTTGGAAAAGAAAAGATATTTTCACGAAAGATTTGAAGGCTATTACAATAATGCCAGAGAGTGGTTCTTTAGAAGTCGGTAATTTGCGTTTACTTTTTTCCGAACCGACTGTTGAAGAGCCTCGTTATTGGAAAATGCATTTTAGTCCGAAGTGGTATTTGAGTGCATTTCCTTCAAATGAAATAAACAAGGGGTATGGACTTATTCAAAATCCGGGTTGGTAATTGGTTAATATTAAAATTGAAAAACAATGAAAAGGCTTAGTGTAATTATTTTATTCACTTGTCTTTGTTGCCTATTGAGAGCACAAGAATATTTAGTGAATTTATATATTGTAGATAAACAAGATAATCCAATATCTGAAGTTGTGATGACCATTGTTGGCAATAATATGAAGAAATTTATTAGTGATAGCGATGGTTTTATTCAGTTCCAAGCTGAGAAAGGTACTGAAATTATTTTTTCGAAATATAACCAAATGTTAGGCAGGACTATTGTATCGGCAGAAAGGCAGTTTGTCACTTTGGATGATAATAATTGTTTGTTAGAGGTAGGTTACGATGAGCGGCTAACAAAAGAAAATACTTCCTTGGCTATTAGTGGTGTTACTGCTAAGGAAATGCGTGTATCTGGACAAACTAATGTAATGAATACGTTGTATGGATTGATACCGGGATTATCGGTTATACAAGGTGAAAACCTACCTTGGCAGTCGAATCCGGATGTATATGTTAGAGGAAGAGGTTCGTTTGGTGGTAATAATGTTATTATTTTAGTAGATGGTATTGAACGTGATCTTACTAATATTCATTCCGAAGAAATAGAAAGTGTTACTGTATTGAAGGATGCAGCTGCTTTGGCACTTTATGGAAATAGAGGCGCTGATGGGGTTGTTTGTTTTACGACAAAACGAGGTGGAGAACATAAATTTCGTACCCATGTAAATTATAATCTTTCCATTCAGAATCCTTTTCGTATACCTGAAATGGCCAATGCTTATAATTATGGCAATGCACTTAATGAAGCTTTATGTAATGATGGTATGGCTCCTCGTTATACACAATATGATTTACGTAATATGTTAAATGGGGTGAATAGTTATTTATATCCTAATATTGACTGGAAAAATGAGTTACTTCGTAATACAGGTTTTAATCATGATTTGAATTTCTCTTTTGATGGAACAAGTAAACGTATGCGTTACTATGTATTTGCTGATTATTCTAGTAATAGGGGATTTTTTAATAATACAGATCTGAATGATGGCTACTCTACCCAGACTGAAATGTATTCACTTCGATTACGCACAAACTTAGAAACTGATATCAGCCCAACTAGTACGTTACGTATTAACCTTATGGGACATTTGCAACAATATCAATATCCGACTGCAGGTACTGATTTAACAGATATGTATAATACACCATCTGCTGCTTTTCCAATAAAGAGTAATAATATGTGGTTACAGAATCAAATATTCAAGAATCCATTAGCACAAAAAACTGCAAAAGGTTATACTACAATGTTACAACGCACTCTTTTTGCAGATTTGACTTTTGATCAAAATCTATCTATGTTAATAAAAGGACTGTCTGCTCAGTTGCGTATATCTTATGATAACTCTGCTGATATGGACGATACTAGATCAAAAGAATATGCTTACAATAATGTGACACAACTATTTAATGAATCGGGTAATATTTATGATTACCTCTATACTCGTTATGGTAATGATACGGAACTTGTGTTCAATAATGGTGTACTTGCTACACAGTTTATGCGTACTAGCATATGGGCAAAACTGAATTATATTCGCGATTTCAATGCACATCACGTTAATGCTAAGGTAATTTTTAGTCAAGGTAAATCCAAATTCAGAGGTGCAAACAATACATTCATGTATCGCGATTATATTCTAAATACAGAATATAGCTATGATGATCGTTATATTATTAATGGAGTACTAACTTGCGCAGGTAGTGCCAAGTTAGTTAAGGGAGATAAGTATAGATTTTATCCTGCCCTTTCTGCTGCATGGGTTATTTCTAACGAAAAATTTATGAAGAATGCTAAGAATATTGACTATTTAAAATTGCGTGCTTCTTATGGGATAGTTGGTAATGACAGCCGTCTTTCATACGATATGGATAAACGATTTAATGGTAATGGCAAGAAATATATTTTTGTAGGTACAAAATTACTTAACGGTATGACTCATGGTGCGCTTGCTTCTACAGACATGGAACCGGAAAAAGATTACAAAACGAATGTTGGTATTGAATTAGGGCTTTTTGATGGACTTGCGTTCGAGATAGATGGATTCTATAATCGTCGTAAAAATATCCGTGTAAACTCTACCGGTTCTGTATCTTCAGTTCTTGGGGTAGGTGCTAGTGATGTTTTTACTGGGGAAGTCAAAAATTATGGCGTTGAAATTGCATTAGGATATAAACAACGGATTAAAGATTTTGCCTATCATATTCAGGGTACGTTCTCTTATGCCAAAAATGAGATTATGAGAATGGAAGAAGCTTATCACCCATATGGATATATGTATCAGACAGGACAGTCAATTGAGCGTTTTTATGGCTTGGTGGCTGATGGGTTTTATCAAGAAAGCGATTTTGATAATAATGGTAAATTACAATCAGGTGTTCCGGTATCTACATTTATTTCGGAAGTTCGTCCTGGTGATGTAAAGTATAAAGATTTGAATGAGGATGGCAAAATTGATGAATATGATAATACTTATCAACTTTACTCCAATTTACCGGAAATCTACTATGGATTTAATGTTGGAGCATATTATAAGAATGTTGGATTCAATGCTTGTTTTCAAGGTGCAGGTCATTTCACTGTGACTACTGATCTAGAGAGCATCTATCAGCCACTTTATGGTAATGATAAGAATATTTCAAATCATTATTTGAAGGATTATTGGACTAGATATACTCCGAATGCTCGTTATCCTCGCCTTACTACTCTATCTAATAACAATAATTATCGGACTAGTTCGCTTTGGACAGAAAGAGGGGATTTCTTAAAATTGAGAGCTCTGGAGATTTATTATAAGCTGCCTAAACAGTGGATTAAGAATTTACATATGAATGAGTGCCGTTTCTTCTTGAAAGGTATGAATCTTTTTTCAATAGACCACATAGATATTATGGATCCGGAATATGTTAGTATGGGATATCCGTCTATGCGTAGTTATCAGATAGGAGTGAATGTTTTATTTTAAACATAAAAGGAGATACTTATGAATAAATATGTGCTTATAGGAGCTGTTTGTTTGGTTTTGAATACCTCATGTAGCGATTTTTTAGAATTAGATGAATCTCAATATCATACTGTAGATTATCAATTTTCTACTTTTGAGAATGTGAAAGAAGTGGCAACCGGTGTTTATGGTTATGTTGTGGATGGATTGCAAGATGTGGAGGGTACTATGCGTGAAGTTGCAACTGATGATGCAGTATATGCCTGGGACAATAATGAGATCAAGACTTTTTATGACGGAAGTTGGGCAGCTACAAATTTGATTGATGATCAATGGGCTTATTATTATGAAGCTATAGCTGCTGCCAACTATTTCTTAGAGAATTGCCCTGCTGATTTTCCTGAAAGTATTTGGCAAGATAACTATAAAGAGAAGATGGAGCAGTTGAAGAATTACCCTTTGGAAGTGAGAGCCTTGCGTGCCTATTTTCATTTTGAATTGTTAAAAAGGTATCGTCAGATTCCAGTTGTATCACATTCTTTGTCAATGAAAGAGGCCAATGAAATCATTCCTCTAAGTTATGAAGATGCGGTGAATTGGATTGTGGGAGAGTGTAATGCTGTGATTCCACATCTTCCTGTTACTTATGTAGGTACTACGAGCGGTGAATTAGCTCGCGTAACAAAAGGTATGGCACAAGCACTTAAGACTCGTGTATTACTTTATGCTGCCAGCCCGTTGAATAATAAAGAGGATAAGGCTTCGAAGTGGTTATTGGCAGCTCAAGCTGCTAAAGAACTGATAGATGGTGGGGCATATCAACTGGTAGATGAGGAAGTTGTAAATAATCAAGAAGCTTCCGGTCTCATTTTTGGCGTATGGAGTGCTGCTAATAATAGCTTTGAAAAAGCAAATTTTCCTATAGGATATGAGGGGGGGAATTCAGGTGTTTGTCCTTCTGAGAATTTGATGGAAGCATTCGATTTGCTTGATGGTACACCGTTTGATTGGATCCAGCATCAATCTTTGGCATTCGATACGGAAGCACGTGATCCGCGTTTTGCCAAAACAATTTTAGCCAATGGAGCCAATTTTTTAGGCCAGACTATTGAAACTTTTATAGGTGGGCGTAATGGCAAACCACAGTCAGGGGCTACTCCTACATCTTATTATTTGCGTAAGTTTTTACGTGAGGAAACTAGTTTGATAACTGGTAATGAAACAAGTTATCAGCATATCGTTCCTTTGTTCCGTATTGAAGAGGTTTTACTTAACTATGCAGAGGCTTTAGTTGAAGCAAAAAAAGATCCGAACTTTACGGGAATAGTAGATGATATAAATTATATATTGTCTCCTTTAGATGCCGTTAATTTGGTAAGAGGTCGTGTTGGTATGCCGGATATTTCTGTAGGAATAGATTATAATACTTTTATAAAACGTTTGAGAAACGAACGTCGTGTAGAGTTAGCGTTTGAAGGACATCGTTTTTGGGATATCCGTAGATGGATGATAGGAGAGGAAACTAGTTCTGTATATGGATTGAGTATTCTTTATCAAAGTAGTGGAGCACAGACGGTTAATCGTGTTTTGGTACAGAAGAGAGAGTGGAATGATAAAATGTATTATTATCCAATTTCTGATACTGAATTATTTAAGAACAAGAATCTGATTCAAAATGACGGTTGGAAATAAATAAAAATTTGGTATATAAAAATTACAAATATGAAAAATAATATGTTACTTTTATGCTTGTTTTTTCAAACAGTGTTTTATGCTTCTTGTAACGATGATTATGTAACCATTGTACAAGCACAATTCGCTGAGCAGTCTGGCTATGTACCGGAAGAGATCGCTTCATGGACACATATCATGTATGTGTTTGATAATAATACTTGTACTGAGATAGAAAAAGAAACGGATAGAGCATCTTTAAAGGAATTTGAAACTACGGTTGGAAACCGATGTACTGTAATCGCTTATGAAAGTGAAGATAATCTTATGTTCGGACAGGAAAATCCAGGAAAGGCTTCTTCTGAATATTATGTGGCTTTAAAAGATATCAATGATGATATTCCTCAGATATGGATGGGACAAAAGGCTTTGAACACAGAGGAAAAATTCAGTATGCAACCACTTACTTCTTCAATTACTGTTAATATAATTAATGCGCCCCAATCGTTCCAGAATATTTCGTTTTCATTGGGCGGAATGACAAATGCATTATATCCGTCTGTTGCTCGTGTGGAAGCTTTGAATGAGGTGAAAGTAAAAAAACTTATGTTTACCAAAGCAGAGACAGGTATGACAAAGGGGGTATTTCCAATGTGTCAGCCTGATAAAACCTGGCAACTTCCTTGTCAGTTAGAGTTTAATGACGTGACTTTAGAAAATACGTTGGAAATTGCGGAGGGTATCCGTGCCGGCTATACCTTGGAGTTGAATCTTGACTTTTCTAAATATGAAGAGGAAAGTATTTATACATTGACTTATCGCTACACACCTTATAGTAAAAATATGTGGACTAGTCAGAGCGAGGAATTTATACGTTTTTGGCCGGGTGATGATTTGTATGTTGATGATAATGATTATTATAATGTGTATGTGTTGCAAGACAAGCGTTGGAGAAGTATAAAGGTTAATAATGCACTTGTGTCGAATGCTCCTAAATATCATTCGGAGATTTGGAATGATTGGGATAATTCTAAAGAATTACGCGATACAATGTGTTTTGTCAATTTCGTTAATGAATTTTCAGGACCGGTAAAGATGCGTGTAGAGAAGCGTAGAGGTAAATTTTATACTTCACAAATACGCCCAAGTTCTTATGGTATTAAGACTACTAACTGTAGTAATCGTACGGTCGAATTTACTATTCCTAGCTGGGAAAGCCGAAAAGTCTCTGTGGAATTTGATGACGACAGGTACCATAATTTATTTATATTTCCTAACCGTACTGATACTGACAAACCTGATTTTTCTAGCTCCAAAGTGAAATATTATGCGGCAGGTGAGCATGAAGTAGGTTCCATTACTTTACAAGAAGGAGAAATACTGTATATAGATGAAGGAGCGACTGTTTACTCATCTGTTAGTATTGAAGGGAGTAATACAAAGATTATGGGACGTGGTATTCTTTCGGGGGAGAAACTTAGACATTGGGGAGGAGAGCAATGGTCGAATGGTGAAATGTTGATCTCTGCTTCTAAACATATAGCTTCAGAAAAAAGGTTGAATAATATAGAAATTTCCGGTGTAACATTAATAGACTCACCGGGTTGGACTGTAGGTATGTTTTTTATAGACAATCTGACTATTAATAACATTAATATCATTTCTTGGGAACTTAACGGTGATGGCATTGATCTTTGTAGTGTTTCTCGTGCTAACATTACTGATTCATTTATTCGTACTTATGATGATTGTATAACGCTTAAGGTGCGTGATTATGGGGTTTGGCAGACACCTACTGAATATGTAAATGTAAAGGATTGTGTTGTTTGGAGTGATTATGCTCGTGCTATTGTGGTAGGGCCGGAAGCTGGTGCCTGTATATGGGGCTCTGGGGGACTTACTGACTGTATTTTTGAAGATTGTGTTGTTTTGGAACAACCTGATGGTAGTACTGATTATAGAGCTGCATTATCTGTAGTTCAGCAACAGCAGTCTATTTGGGGAGTGACTTATGATGAATACAATGGTAATATTAACAATATTTTATTCAAGAACATTTTAATAGACGATATTCAGTCAGGTGGTAGGCCCATTTGGGTAGAGCAATGTCGTCCTCAAAAAGAATGGGTTGGATGGCAATGGGTCGGTGTCTCATTTGAAAATATTACCATTCGTGATACGAAGGGATTACGGCATAAATCATATATCACTAGTAGTACGTGTGGAGGAATGTACGTTTCGTTGACCAATGTAACATATAATGGTGAGATAATTACCAGTACTGGTAAATATCTTGATTTTTATAATAAATCGGGAATGGCTACGGTGGAGTTCTACTAAACAGGAATGGACAATTATATGAAAAAGAGAAAAATATATGGATAATAATGTTCAAAATAGTAATAAACAGAATTTGATAATAGTATTTCTTATTTTTATGTCAGTTGTAACAGCATGTACTTCGCCAAATCCACCAACCTTCCATTTAGTTCCGGCACCTGTGGAAATGAAGATTATGGCTGGCTATTATCCTCTTGACAGTGTAAAATGTATAGTGAAGGGGATTGATGCTATCGTAGAAAAGAAAATTGATACAACACTCACAGAGTTAGGATCAGAAGGTTATCTGCTACAGGTTACTTCCTCAGCTATAAAGTTGACAGCTTCAACTATACGTGGCATTTTTTATGGAAAGCAGACGATTTTGCAGTTGATGACTGCAAATGGGATACCTTGTGTTGAAATCAAAGATTATCCGCGCTTTTCATATAGAGGCATTCATTTGGATGTATCCAGACACTTTTTCCCTAAAGAGCAAGTTTTTAAAATACTTGATGAAATGGCTTATTATAAGTTAAATACATTTCATTTACATCTGACAGATAATGGAGGATGGCGCATTCAAATTGACAAATATCCTCAATTGACTTCTTTAGGAGCTTATCGCTCAATGAAAGATTGGGATAAATGGTGGGAAAATCCGGTTCGTGAATTTGTAACTAAAGATACACCTGGAGCTTATGGAGGATATTATACTAAAGATGATATTCGAGAGATTGTCAACTATGCTACTGAAAGGCATATAGAGGTTATTCCTGAGATCGAATTCCCTGCTCATTCTGATGAAGTGTTTATTGGTTATCCTGAACTTTGTTGTCAAGGTAAAGCTTATACTAGCGGTGAATTCTGTATTGGTAATGAACAATCTTTTACATTCATGGAAGATGTCTTGACGGAAATTATGGAATTGTTTCCATCACCTTATATCCATATTGGTGGTGATGAGGCACGTAAAGTAGCATGGAGTACTTGTCCTAAATGTCAAGGATTAATGAAGCGAATGAATATGCGTCAATTGGATGAGTTGCAGTGTTATATGATAATGCACGCTGAGAAATTCTTGAATGCAAAAGGGCGTATTATGATCGGCTGGGATGAAATTTTAAAGAATGTTCTTCAACCTTCATCGATAGTGATGTCTTATCGTGGAGAGAAAGGGGCTATTGTTGCCGCTAACAGAGGGAATCGTGCTGTAATGACTCCGGGAGAGGTACTCTATTTCGATTGGTACCAAGCTGATCCTGCAACACAACCTAAAGCAATGTATGGCTATTCTCCATTGAAAAAAATGTACTCGTTCAATCCTGTACCGACAGATGCACTTACTGCTAGTCGAAATGAAGAACTGATTAGTTCCAAACCAGTATCTTCTGATACCGTGGCATATATATTGCCTGAAAATAGATGTAATATTATAGGGGTTCAAGGCTCTACTTGGACTGAATATATCCCCAATGCAGCACATTTGGAATATATGATGTTTCCTCGGTTGCTGGCTATTGCAGAAATGGCGTGGACACCGCAAAATATTCGGGAGTGGGGAAATTTTAAAAAGAGAGTAAACGCGCATCTTCCAAAATTGAAAGCAAGAAAGATTAACACTTTTATGCTGTCGGATGTTATAGAATTGACATCACAGGTTTGCTCTGATAAGACAGTGAAAGTAACTTTGGATACAGAAAAAACATCGGTTGAGATACGGTATACATTAGATGGATTAGAGCCATGCGAGAATTCCACTCTTTATACTAGGCCGTTTATTTTAACGAAAGAGACTACTGTGAAAGCGGCTTTGTTTAAGGATGGAAAAAACGTTGGTATTCCTCTTTATAAGGTGGTAGGAATATCTGAAGATATACAAAATTATTATGAATATATAAATGAAGCTATATGAAGAAAATATTCTGTTGTTTGTTAATGCTGATAAATGTTATAATAGTAATGTCCCAGCCCCAAAAAACGGCTGTTTTTTCTGATTTACAAATGGAAACTAGAATAGAAAATATTTTACAAAAAATGTCTTTGGTTGAGAAAGTCGGACAAATGTGTGAATTAACGGTAGGAGTTATTACTGATACTAGTAATCCAGATAATCAATTTCTTAGTGAAGCTTTGATGGATACAGTGTTTGGTAAATACAAAGTTGGTTCAATCCTTAATATTCCCTATGGTATGGGACAGAAAAAAGAAATTTGGGCAGATGTTATTACCCGAATTCAAAAGAAGTCATTACAGGAAATAGGTATTCCTTGTATATATGGAGTAGATCAGATACATGGTGCATCATATACGGTGGGTGCTACTATTTTTCCACAGGGGATAAATATGGGAGCTACCTTCAACAGAGAACTAGTAAAACGTAGTGCCGAGATTTGTGCTTATGAATCGAGAGCATGTTGCATTCCCTGGACCTATTCACCAGTAGTTGATCTAGGACGTGATCCGCGTTGGCCTCGTATGTGGGAGAATTATGGTGAGGATGCTTATGTTAATGCGCAAATGGGAGTTGCAATGGTGCAAGGTTATCAAGGAGACAATCCTAATAAAATAGATGAGTACCATATAGCGTCCTGTGTCAAGCACTTTATGGGTTATGGTGTGCCAGTATCAGGAAAGGATCGCACTCCTTCTTCTATTACAAATATTGATTTACGTGAAAAACATTTTGCCCCCTATTTGGCAGCTATTCGTGCTGGTGCCCTTACATTAATGGTAAATTCTGCTAGTAATAATGGTATGCCTTTTCACGCAAATAAAGAACTACTAACACAATGGGTTAAAGAGGATCTCAATTGGGATGGGGTAATTGTTACCGATTGGAATGATATAAATAATCTTTATGAACGAGAGCATATTGCTAAGAGTAAAAAAGACGCAGTACGTATTGCTATTAATGCTGGTATTGATATGGCTATGGTACCTTCTGAGTGGCAGTTTTGTATTGATCTTAAGGAATTAGTTGAAGAAGGAAAAGTTTCTATAGAACGTATTGATGATGCAGTACGAAGAGTGTTACGACTGAAATTTCGTTTGGGACTTTTTGATAATCCTTATGGGGATGTTTCCAAATATGACAAGTTCGCTTGTCAGGAGTTTGCACAAGTAGCTTTAAAAGCAGCTGAAGAGTCAGAGGTATTACTAAAAAATGAAGATCGTTTACTTCCTTTATCTAAAAGATATAAGATTTTATTGACAGGACCCAATGCCAATTCCATGCGTTGCCTAAATGGGGGATGGTCTATTTCTTGGCAAGGATCTGGTGTGGAACATCTAATGGAATCATATAATACTATTTATGAAGCTTTGTGTAACAAATTCGGAAAAGAAAAGGTCTTATATGAACCTGGTGTGACTTATGCCACTCCTTATAATGATAATTGGTGGGAAGAAAATGAACCTGAAATTGAGAGAGCGGTAGCTGCAGCCAATCAAGTAGACGTTATTATAGCTTGTATTGGGGAGAATTCTTATTGTGAAACCCCAGGAAATCTTTCAGATTTAAATCTGTCTTCTAATCAGAAAAAATTGGTTAAAGCATTGGCTACTACTGGTAAACCCATTATTTTGATTCTAAACGAGGGACGTCCGCGTATACTCAACGAATTGGAACCACTTGCCAAAGCAATTGTCAATATAATGCTTCCAGGAAATTATGGTGGTGATGCATTGGCGAATTTATTAGCAGGAGATGCAAATTTTAGTGGTCGTTTACCTTTTACTTATCCTCGCTTTATTAATTCTTTGGCTACTTATGATTATAAGCCTAGTGAGAAAGTTGCTGTAATGGCTGGAGAATACAATTATGATGCTAAAATGGATATTCAGTGGCCTTTTGGATTTGGATTGAGTTATTCTGAAATCATTTATAGTAATTTCCGGGTAGACAAGTCTTGTTTTAAAGCATCCGATAAATTAGTATTTACAATTGATGTTACTAATCGTAGTAAACTTAATGCTCAAGAGGCAGTATTGCTTTATTCAACAGATTTGGTGGCTTCTTCTGTCCCTGATGTAAGTCGTTTGCGCCAATTCGAAAAAATAGAGCTTAACCCGGGGGAAACTAAAACAGTCATGCTTGCTTTAGAAGCAAGTGATTTAGCATTTGTCGGATATGATAGCAAATGGCGCTTGGAAGAGGGTGAATTCCGTATCAAGTGTGGTTCGGAAATACTCTATATTCGATGTGTAGAAGATTATGTATGGGATGGTCCTAATATAGAATAAGTGAACTGAAAATGAAGTCTTGTTTATTATATATTGTAGTAATAGGGATGCTTTTTGCTTGTAAAATAGTAAAGCAAGAGGTTGATTATTGTACTGTACCTTTACCACAAGAAATTATACCATTACAAGAAGCCCCGTTTTTATTGACAGATGGCGTTGAAATTCACTGTTTGGAGACTAACGGACAAATGATTCGTAATGCTCAATTTCTAGCAGAATATCTTCACAAAGCAACTCAATATGATTTTCCTATTAAATATGGAAGTACAGGACGGAGGGCTATTACTTTGGAACTTGATTCTATTTCTTCTATTACAGGTAGTTATAGTATCCATGTCTCAAAGGATAAGGTGCAGATTACTGCTTCTACTGAGGCGGGGATATTTTATGCCATTCAAACGTTACGAAAGTCATTGCCAATAAACGCTAAGGGTATTATAACATTGCCTGCTGCAACTATTAATGACGCCCCTCGTTTTGACTATCGAGGGGCTCATTTGGATGTTTGTCGGCATTTTTTTACTGTTGAAGAGGTAAAGACTTATATTGATATGATGGCTTTACATCATATGAATTATTTGCATTGGCATTTGACTGATGATCAAGGGTGGAGGCTTGAAATTAAGAAATATCCGAAACTTACTAAAATAGGTTCATACCGTAAAGAAACGGTCATCGGACATAACAGTGGTAAATATGATGGTATTTCTCACTGTGGTTTTTATACTCAGGAACAAATTCGCGAGATAGTGACCTATGCAGCGGAACGTTTTATTACAATTATTCCTGAGATTGATTTGCCCGGACATATGCAGGCTGCACTTGCATCTTATCCTGAATTGGGATGCACGGGAGGACCTTATGAAGTTTGGACGAAATGGGGAATTTCTGATAATTTGCTTTGTGCTGGCAATGATCAAACATTACGATTTCTAGAGGGGGTCTTTGCAGAAGTAGTAGATCTTTTTCCATCTACTTATATTCATATTGGTGGAGATGAATGTCCTAAGACTCAATGGCAAAAATGTTCTAAATGTCAGTTTCGCATACAAACATTGGGGTTGCAAACTGATACAAAATGTACAAAGGAAGAACGTTTACAGAGTTTTCTTGTAACTCATATAGAAGATTTCTTACGTACATATAATCGTCGTATAATTGGATGGGATGAGATATTAGATGGTGGACTTTCTCCTTTTGCTACGGTTATGTCATGGCGTGGGGAAAAGGGTGGTATGGAGGCGGCAAAACAACAGCACGAAGTCATTCTGACACCAAATACCTATCTTTATTTTGACTATTATCAAGCAGCTGCTATATTTCCGGAACCATTGTCTATAGGAGGTTATTTGCCAATTGACAGAGTATATAAGTATAATCCAGGTTCTGATTTTACTTTAGAAGAACAAAAGTATATAAAGGGGGTACAGGGAAATTTGTGGACAGAATTTATACCAACTTTCTCACAATTGCAATATATGGCTCTACCTCGTTGGGCAGCTCTCTGTGAAATTCAGTGGATGCAAGCTGGGGCAAAGGAGTATGATGATTTTTTAAAACGTTTGTTTCGTTTGCTAGCTTTGTATGATGCTGAAGGTTATAATTATGCTAAGCATCTCTTTAATGTATGTGCACAGTTTAATGTCGATATTCCACGGCAAATGTTAGAGGTGAAGTTGTCTACTATTGATGACTCTCCTGTATATTATACTTTAGATGGTTCTATTCCTACCATACAATCATCGCGTTATAAGACACCGATTACTATAAACCTTAATTCCGCAACACTATTATAAATTAAACTTTTTAAGTACCTGAGCAACAAAAAGTTGCTCAGGATTTTGCCATGTCAGAATTTTCACTTATCTTAGTGTTGCAAAAAAAACAAGAGAATCCGACGATAGACATGGCGAAGATACAAATTAAATCTGAGAGACTCACTCCTTTTGGGGGATTATTTTCAATCATGGAGCAATTTGACTCCACATTATCATCTGTAATCGACTCAACCCTCGGTCTAAGGTGTAGATCGTTCGGTT
>NZ_GG774799.1:83761-140964 GCF_000163675.1 Bacteroides sp. D22
AACATCTATACCTGTAATAATGCTTACGCAGATGTTTTCCAGACTGATTTTGGATAATGCCTACAACTTATGGGAATGATATTGTGTATTGCCTCAAGTCACATTGTGGGGTAAGGGGATATTGTAGGCAGAAGTGGGTGCTTCAAGTTCAAATTATCTGCAAATTCAGTAATGAGAGGACGTGTAAACGCAATAAGGACGTTCAAGGGCTTAGTTGCGGATTTGAGGATAAATAAAGATACGCAATTAAAAGCAAAAGTAATTCGTGCTCATGTTGATAGCAAATTATTATCAGAAAATATTTCTTTTAATAAAGCGACTTTGAAGCCTGTTATATTATATCAGCCTGTCTGCGATACATACAGTTTGGGTGGGGCAAATGCTTTGGTTGATGGATTGAAAGGCGGAGAAGACTATCGAACTGAACGTTGGGTAGGTTTTAGTAATAACGGTTTAGACGCAACAATTGATTTAATGCAACCGACACAAGTGGAAAGTGTTTCCATTTCTGTTTATGTTTCATGCCATTCTTGGCTTGGTGAGTTATTTTTTGATACTCGAGGTTTTAAAGTTCAGATTTCTGACGATGGAGAAAATTATTTCACGGTGGCTTCTGAATTGTATCAACCACTAAAAGAGAATACGGCTAAAGGAATACATACTCACACATTGAGCTTCTTCCCTGTAACAACTCGTTATGTACGAGTTGTTATGTCATGTGAAAACTCTATTCCAGCTTGGCATGAATCAAGAGGAAAATCAGCTTATTTGCTTGTAGATGAAGTTGCTATATATTAAAATCTAACTTCATTAGTGCCCCATTAAAATTGGAGTAAGTTAAACCTTGAATGAACTTGGTCCATCTGGTTGCAATTGTTCTTTATCATTTTGGAATTTATTTTTTATAGGTTTCGGGAAGCGTTTTATCGGTCAGCGAGATGCTCTATATTTGAAACACTTTTTATGTGCTTCTATCAAGTTGTATGTCGTGTTGAACGATAGGCGGCAGACAGTAGCCGTATATTACATCGTAATTTTATATCCGAACTACATTCTTTGTAGTACCCTAAAAACTTTTTGATCTTAAGGTGCTGTTTCAGCTATTTGAAAAGCTGTTTTATTTGCCAGCGGTTTTGGGAATGGCAAAAATGTGCGCTTGATTGGTCAAGAAAACAAACAATGTTTTTGTTCTAATGTATTACCAAACGAAGCATCTCTGGATAGTATTGCTGCGGATAAAATCTCGTCAAAAGTATTCTTGCGTCTGAAAGTATACTTTGGGGTAACATACATTTCCATTGTACTGAATCTTTTTTTGTTCTGACAACGAAAGAAGATTCAAATTGGTGGGGGATACAGTATCTGAAGTTGTTATATTTGCGGACAAAAAAATAATAAGATCCTGATTCATGGGGAATTTTAATTATAGCTTTAGAGTCGCATATGTATGCTTTGTGGTGGTATATAAAGAATGCAAGGATGCATACTTCTACATTGTATAATGTATAAACTTTGATACCACCTTTATTCTTGCAGAATTTAGTCCACCAAAAGCCTGAAGGGCATATGTCAATAGTTGCCGAATCGAACGCGTAAACGTTACCACTAAGTGGAAAATATGACTAATGTGCTTTTGCTATGCTTCACTAATCAGGTAGTAAGCATATTCTTCAAAGATATGATAGTTGCTATTTTGATAAACTCTTGCCAGCGGTGACTTGACACATGTTGATCGATTTCTAAATAAGGATATTCATAAAATAAAAGAAATAAGGCAACTAATTCATTGCGAATTAGTTGCCTTATTGTATCTCTTTAAGCATCTCCTCAAAAAAACGGTTTGACGGCCAAAACGGGGTAATCTAAAATAAAAACATATGGTAGAGATACAAAAAATCTCCGAAATCGAACCTCGTTTAGGTTTTACAGAATTCGATATGCTAAAAAAATATCGTCAGAGTTTTGCAACGAGTGAATTAGGCCGCCTCCATGTTCTGTTTTCTTTCTCGGAACTGGCCCGACAAATGCATTTGAAGTCCCCTGCTTTGGGTCGTAAAAGTTATTTTTCTCCTGAGGGTAAAATAGCCTTGATGATCCTGAAACCCTATACCAACTTTTCAGATTCACAACTGATTGAACGTTTAAACTGTAATATTCATTACCAGTTATTTTGTGGTGTTCAGATTGATCCGCTTCATCCACTGACCAATCTTAAAATCGTCAGTGCAATTCGTCAGGAACTAGCGGATCGCCTTGATATTGAGTCCCTCCAGCCTATTCTGGCTGACCATTGGAAACCTTATCTTGAGAACCTTCATGTCTGTATGACCGATGCCACCTGTTATGAAAGCCATCTGCGTTTCCCTATTGATGTCAAACTTTTATGGGAAGTATTGTATGGCTTCATCGTCATCTGTGCAAACATTGCCGGATATTGCATATACAACATCTCCGTAACAAGTATCTTGATGTAAGCCGTGCCTATCTTGCTTATAGCAAACTGCGTAAACTCAAGAAATCACAGACTCGTATGGTTAAACGTAGGTTACTTCAGTTATTAGGAATATCAATATCTAATGTTTTGAGAGGTAATCCTCCTAAAAACATTAATAAGAAATGTATGAATTTCATGGCTTCAGTTTGTTTTAAATAAAAAAAATAATATGCCATCCATCGGTATCATAATAATTATCATCAGCATCTCCATTCATTACAAACTTTTTCTAAGTTAAATAGTTATGGCTTATTTAATAATATTCTGTTCATGGGCACTTAATAATATTACAATTATCTTGCATAAAAATAGTTTTCCAATAGGCAAATAAATATTTTCATCGAATAGGATTTTCTAAAGACAGTTTCTTTTATTTTCCATACATACCACCGGTCAATGTAAACTACTTGTTGAATATGACATTATATCCAACAAGTAATTATGGCTGTATTTTAAACTGGAATCAGCCCGTTGTTATTGCCAATATTTGTTTTGGAGCAATTTTGTATTTACATCCAGTTCCTTTGTTGGTATAGGAAGGAACTGATGTTTCTCACTTGTATTGGATGCATACGTTGCCGCCCCTAAGTATTGAGTTCCAGTGGCCCAGCGTAAGTCTGTCGTTGCATTGCCTAACCTGTCGTGGATAGCTTCCACATAGATTCCCCAACGGACCAGATCATACTTACGGAGGGATTCGAAGCACAATTCACGTGCCCTTTCATCGCGTACAGCCTGTTGGAACTCTAAATATGACAACCCTTCCAGTTCTTCAACCCCTGCCCTAGAACGTACCTCATTAATACACTCATACGCTAAATCAGTAGGAGCGGAATTCACTTCATTTTCTGCCTCTGCCAACATTAACAGTATATCGGCATATCTCAAAATTGGATAGTTTTCTGGGGTATAGTTTTTTTCCTTTGTTGAGGATGTTTCCCATTCTCTGCGAAACTTTCCACAACATCGCTGGACAATTTGTTTATCAGTCCAATTAACTATCACATCACTGCTGTTATATTTGTAAGATGCAATTGAAAGCTCACGACGCAGGTCGGTTTCTTCGAACAAATCCCACAAAATAAGAGTGGCTCCATAAAAACCGTAACCGTAGCCATTGCCCGGATTGGTGGCACATTGTTGCAGATTCCCAATAACATTCCCGATCCTTCCAGCCGTATATTTCCCATCTACGCTACGGTTACCAATAAACTCTGCTTCCCAGATGGATTCATTATACTCTATATCGTACGTATCAGATGCCATTGCTTTCCATATTGCATATAAATCCGGGTTTAAATGATGCTTGCCCGATTCCTTCACTTTTTTTGCCCATTCCGCTGCCTTGGCATAATAGGGCTGCCCTCCGTTGGCAGGATAACCGGCATACCATAAATTAACGCGTGACAATATCCCCATTACGGTATTCTTTTTTATATATGACGGCGATAAATCGTAATCATCATCGTCCACCATATCTACACACTCCTCCATTTCCTGGATAATCCAATCCAAGGCTTCTGTATGCGTGGTTGCCTCCAAAGATGAATTGTTGACATCCTTAAAAGACTCTTTGCGTAGAGGAACCTCATACCACCCTTGTACCAGCAAGAAGTGATAATATGCCCGGAGGAATTTTGCTTCCCCTTTGATCCGAGTCTTGACACTTTGTTCCATATCGGCATTGTCAACATTATCAATCAACATATTGGCATTATTGATACCTGAATACAGAGCCTCCCATGTTCCCCATATATGTGTATTACTCGGAGTATGATCATTACCATATACCTGACTGGTAATAGCTCCGACATTTCTGGAATAGAAACTTAAATCGTCGACATTTGAAATCATGCATGAATAATAATTTCCATACACTTCCTCATAAACCAGGGTATAGTAAATCCCAGCCAATGCCATGGTACACTCGGTTTCATTGGTATAAAATGTTTCAGGAGCAACAAAATCATAAGGAGTTGTTTCCAAAAAACTGTCGCAGGCGCCAATGATTATAGAAGAACATAGCACCAAACATAGTATACGGATATTGTTATATATTGTTTTCATACCTACCTACTGTTTATTAAAATGTAACATTTAGCCCTATTGACATATTGAATGCGCGCGGATATGCGGACCAATCAAATCCCGGTGTCAGGGCAGAATGCCGGGTTGAGACTTCCGGGTCACTTCCAGAGTAACCGGTAATTGTGGCGATATTCTCTGCTGACAGATAGACACGTGCTTTACTGATACGTAAAGGAGCCAATACTTTGGGAGAAAAACTGTATCCCAAAGAAATATTTTTCAGTTTTAAGAATGATCCATCCTCCACATACAACGAACTGTATTCATTCGAGCCATTTGCAGTGGACCGGGGCATATTGCTTGTCGGATTGTCGGGCGTCCAGCGGTTGATATAAGTGGCATACATATTGGTATTCTGCTTGCTTGCCGGGTTTTCAAACACCATCCGGTTGGCATTCAGAATGTCATTGCCGTAGCTCCACTGGAAAAAAATATTCAGGTCGAAATTTTTCCATGTGAAATTATTAGTGAAACCACCAGTATGTTTGGGCTGTCCGTTACCTATGGTTGTTTTGTCCTCATCCGTTATCATCCCGTCACCAGTGATATCCTTGTATTTAGGATCTCCGGGCTGGGTATTTGAGACATAGGCGGGTACGCCCTCTTTCAATGTATGGACCGTATTTCCGTTTGCATCTGTCGATGTGTCAAAGTCATCATATTTATAAGTCCCTTCATAGATGAAACCATACATTTTTCCGGCAGATTCCCCCACCTTGCTAATATATGCAGGCATGTTTTTGTATTTGTTATCCCAGCTGATATAGCTTGTCATGTAATCCTGTCCAGAGTTTAATGCTATAATCTTGTTGTTGTTAAAAGCTATGTTGAAGTTGGATGTCCATGTGAAATTCCTGTTTTTTATATTGACGGTTTCTAGGGTTACCTCAAAACCTTTGTTGCGTAATTTACCTACGTTGATAGTGGCAGTAGAGAAGCCTGAACTGGCGGCAATATTAGCATCCAGCAACAGGTCCTTCGTTGTTTTGACGTAATAATCCAGGGTTAGGTTGACACGTCCGTTGAGAAATCCCAGGTCCACTCCCAGATCCACCTGCTCGGTGGTTTCCCATTTCAATTCGTCATTTGCCATGCTGCTGAGCACGTATCCTTGTGTGAATTCTCCATTCCAGGGATACTTGTACACGTCGTCGCTGGTTACAAGATGCGCCATATAATCATAATTACCTATACGGTTGTTACCTGTTTGACCGTAACTAAGGCGTAATTTTCCATTTGTCAGCCACTTTATGTTTTCCGTAATAAAAGCTTCACGGCCAAAAGACCAGCCAAGAGAGGCGGATGGAAAATAGCCCCAACGGTTATTTTTCGAGAATTTGGAGGAACCGTCAGCACGCATGGTTGCCGTTAGGTAGTAGCGTGAGTCGTAGTTATAATTGATACGCCCAAAATACGACATCAGCGTATTCTCTCCTTTTGACGAGGTGACCGTTGGTGTGCTGCTACTCTTATCCAGTCCCGCCATTCCGAAGGATTCATTGGTTATCTGTTCCGCGGTAATTGAATGAATATAACTTGTATTCTTTTGGAACGACAAGCCCAGCAACGCATTGAAATTATGTTTCTTCTTTTTAAGCTGGTAACTCAAGGTATTCTCATTTAGATAGCTTCTGGAATCGCTTTCGTACAAATAGGCATTAATTCCTTTACTTTGCGTATTTGAAGGATGCGTATTACCTGTCCGGGTTTTTGATCCATTAAATTCTTCATTTTTATAGTTCCGGGTAGTATATCCTCCAGAAACTTTCAAACGCAAATTTTTTATGAGCTCATACTCTGCATTGGTATTGAACTGGAGATTGTTTGTTGTTTTATGTCGGTATTCATAACGTGCCGACCACACGGGATTGAACCGATAGTCTTCGGTCATGTTGATAGATTCATCATACATGTTGTTCAACAAGTCGGTACCAGTGGGAGATACAGGGCGGAAGGCCCATACACTATACATATAGGCGGTTGACATGGACGATGTAGCAGAGGAAGCAGTGGCACCATCCTGTACGTTGCTTGAATAATTGGCGTTAAAACTGATTTTAAACCTGTCGTTTACTTTCTGAATCAGATTGACACGCCCCTGATAACGTTTCAAACCGGAATTGATGATGACTCCTCGCTGGTCATTATAGGACAGTGAACCGGCGTATTGTAGCCCTTTTTGTGAACCATTTATTGATACATGGTGGTTGTGGCTGACCGCCGTGCGGAAAATATAATCCTGCCAGTCGTATGAAGAGGCGCCAATATAAGATTCCATAGTCGGATACAAATCTGTAAGGTAAGTGTTAGCAAATTCGTCCGCACTTGTTATCACCTCGGACTGGAGTTTGACAAATTCATAAGCATTCATGACTTCAGGAGTATTCCTTACCTTGCTTACTGTCAAACTACCATTGTACGTCACTGTTGGCTTACCGGCTGTTCCTTTCTTTGTTGTTATGATAACCACGCCATTAGCTCCCCGCGCTCCATAGATAGCTGTTGCAGAAGCATCCTTCAATATGTCAATGGACTCAATATCATTAGGGTCCAGAGAACTCAGTCCCGATGTTTCTGAGGGGAAGCCGTCGATTACATAGAGGGGGGACGTGCTTCCTGTTAGCGAACCCACTCCCCGGATTACAATATCATAGTTATCACCCGGCCCCCCGTCTGAGGACGTCACCTGAACTCCCGCGATACGACCGCCCAGACTACCCGTAATATTAGACATGGGAGACTTTGTCAAATCACCGATATTAGCTGAACCGATAGCTCCCGTCAAGTCACGTCTCCTTACATCACCGTAACCGACCGCAACCACTGTAACTTCATCCAACGTCTGTGCGTCCTCCACCATAACTATATTAAATGTATTACGCTCACCGACTTTTATTTCCTGTGTCTTATAACCGATAAAAGAGAATTGCAGGACACTCTCCGGTCTTACATTGCTTAATTGGAAAATACCATTAAAGTCCGTAGTCGTACCATGGGCCGTTCCTTTAATAACGACACTAACACCTGCGAGTTCTCCTGTAACATCGACAACTTTTCCCGTGACTTTTTTTCCTGTTTGCGCTTGTATATTTAATATATAACAAATGAAAACAGCTAATGAAATTAGTTTTTTTTTCTTTTTCATAATATTAAAAATGAAGAAATTATTAATTTAATTTTCCGGAAAACACCGTAAAATAAACCATCTATAAACAAAACGAGCAACATTTATTGTACACAAAATGTGGAAAATTATCCACCGAAAGGTCTAAAAAGAATAAATTTTACAGGCCTAATTATTCACCCGGTAAGGATTGGTCTATAGAAAATAGCTGTTTAGCCAAACAAAAAAACGTTTCGTCGATAATTTTTATCGGATAAAATTTAGAAGAAACTCATTGTTAAAAGAATGAAAGATATTTTAAAATAAAACTGTCATTTTACTTACATTATTACTAGTGTCTCATAAAAACTGAGACGAATTAAAAATAAAATAAACTTGGCCCATTGGTCTGAATCGTTCTTTGTTATTTTGAAATTTAGTTTTATCAAAGAGGTCTCTAATATGAGTTTAGTCAGTCAAAGAAATGCTCAATATCTGTAGTACTAAGTTGCATATCATGTTGAATGGATGCTACTAAACAGTAAGTGCATATTGCAACATATATCTGTATTCGAACGGCATTCTCTGTAGTATCCCAAAATCTTTTGATTTTAAGGTGTTGTTTGAGCCATTTGAAGAAGATCTAGACTTACCAACGATTCTTATATAGTTCAGCGGCCTGAAGTGCAGAAATATGAGTTGCGTTGGTTATGAATGTGAATTATCTCCCTTGTTTTTCATCCTAATATCTAATCTGTCTAAGTGACTCTGGATAGTATTGTTTGGGATAAATCCCGTAAAAAGGACATTTTGCGTCTGAAAGCACATTCTTAGGTAACCTACGTTCTTATTTGGTGGATTTTTACCCGAGGTTCTTTAGGGCTCTGACAATGAAGTAGACTCCATCTGATGAATCTGATATAACGATCTTGAAGTTGTTATAATCACGATCAAAGATATAATATGAACCTGATTCATAAGGAATCCCATTCATTGCTTTGGAATCATGTACGGATGCTTCGGTAATATGAAAGAATACCGGAATCTGTGTTTCCACATCATATAATGTATACGCTTTGAAACCGTCTTTCTTCTTGCCTAATTTAGCCTACAGAAGACTGAAAGCTATAATCAATTGTCGTCGAATAAAAAGCATAAGCGTTACCACCAATTTTGAAAATATGAGTAACCCGCTTTTGCGTACTTCGTTAACCAGATAGTAAGCGTATTCTTCAAAGATGTGATAGTCTCTATCTTGATTTGCCCTTGCCAAGGATGATTTTGATACATTCTTGCCCATTCATAAATGATAACATTTAGAATGATGAGCTTCAAAAGCAACTATCAAATTTCGCAGGCTTTCACGGTTGGAAAATTGACCAAACGTCAAAGCAAGTAGTTGATTTCAGCAAATGAAATGCTTCACATATTTTATCGCCGTCATACTTGGTAACACTGCGGTTAAACTTACTTCGCTTCAGAAACGAAGTCAACAGCTCAAAAACCTATTTGCCATGGAACATATCTCATTAGAATAATCTGATGCAAAGCTACAAATTTAAGTTCGTTCGAATCAAGTAATTCGTACTTTACTTGCATAAAATAATATTGTACTTTCAATTCTTGATAGTTAGTAATAAAGTAAGCATTGATTGTACAAGGTGGAACGACTGTCATACAACAGTACGAAACCTTTTGTGTAACCTTCTTCTTGTATTGCGTTGACAGCCGTTCCTATTTCCATAGTTCGCAAAGATACAAATTTTTATTTATAATCTCAATCCTCTGCATTAAACAAAAGTATTCGCTTTCTCTGTAATCTTTTACCTGCATCCCTTTCGGCTTCCCTTAAGGTTGCCCTACCTGTTACGATGTCGGTAGGGGAAATACGGGGAGATTCTATATAAGTGACTAACGATCAATTCAGCCCCCATTTCTCTTCATCAGCAGTATGATGTCTGTGTAATCTTATATACCTAAATGACCTATCTTAACTGCTTGCCTTTTGGCTATAGCTACCCAATATCCGTGAGCCATTCTTTGTCACGATGGTGCAGCGGTTTACTTATATTGCTACCTAACAATTATACATTGGATATTTCTATATAGGTCCATATTGTCAAGGGAACTCGTACCAAATCATTACTGGTAACGCACGCCTTTTTAGGCTACTATTGATGTAACAATAGGTTCAGACGTAATGCAGAACAATTACTTGTACAACTTCCTGTCGTACGGAATATTTAAAGAAATAAAAATGACTATCTTGTAATGATATTGTTATCTTTTGAGTGTATCCCTATTTAATCAGGGTTTTGGCACGAAAAAGGATGAATATCGTTTCTTGTTTTTTCTTTCTCATTACGCTGCTCCTCTTTCTTTCTTTTTGCAATATATTCTTTGGGGAGTAGACCGAAATAATCAACAAAACACTTTGTAAAATAACTATGGTTGTTGAATCCTACTAAGTAGCATATTTCATTGATCTTGTATTCTTCTTGAATTAATAATTCTGCAGCCTTTTGGAGTCTTATAGCTTTTATATAATTATTGGGTGTCATTTCTGTTATTTCTTTGACCTTTTTAAATAGAACGCTTCTACTCATGCACATTTCCTTAGCTACATCATCCACTGTAAGGTCGTGTTTTGAAATACATTGGACAACAATGTCACTAAATTGTTTTAGGAAACAATCGTCAACATTGTTATCAGAAGGTTCTGATAGAGTAATGAACGAGTGTTTGCTAAAAAAAAGTTGTAGTAATTTTCTTTTTTCTAAAATATTTTTTATTCTTATTTTCAAATAATCAACATTAATTGGCTTCTCAATGAAGGCTTCGGCACCATTTTGAATACAATAGCTTTTAGTGTTAATGTCAGTATTATCTGCAAACATAATAATAGGTATATTGTATAAATTAGCATCTTTTTTTAACCGTTTACAGAGATTTATGCCATTCATTTTAGGTATCATAACTTCACAGATTATTATATCTGGTTTTTCCCCAATAGAGAGTATCTCCATAGCTTCTTCTCCATTAGATGCTGTATAAATTTTGTACTCTTTTGAGAGTGCGTCAGCTAAATATAATTGTAAATCTCTGTCATTATCTACAATTAGTATTCTATTGTGCTTTCTTAAATACGAATCTATCTCAGATTGATTTATATTCGCTACTGAAGGAGTGTCTAATGAGTTCAAATCTTGAATTCTTTCTAGTATTGTTTCATTTGCTATGCTTTTTTCGTAAATCGGTATACTAATGGTGAATGTAGTAAATTTGTTTACTTCACTTTCGATATTTATAGTCATATCCATTTTGTACAATAATAATTTTGATATTGTAAGTCCGAGTCCAAAGCCTGGTACATTTACTCTATTGGTCTTATCATAGTGCCAAAAAGCATTAAATACATTCTTTATGTCGTCTTGTGAAATACCAATTCCATTATCATGTATAGTAATGATAATATTATTTTTATAGATCTTTGCTCTGACCTCTATAAGGTTGTTGGTAAATCTTAATGCATTTGAAAGCAAATGGTTCATAATTTTATTCCATGCATCTATGTTAAGGTTGGCGACTACATTTTTTTTGATTTCATCAATGAACACGATATCCACGTCAAGAAAAGAATTGTTTGCTTTAAAGGTGTTAACAATCTGGCTTGTTAAATCTATTATGGGTGTAGGATAAATATTTACTTCTGCATTTATTTTTTTTAAGTCAAGAATTTCATCTGCAAGATTAGAAAGTTTTTTAGAACTATTTTGGATGATAGAAATTTTTTGTGCTATATTTTCTGGTAAATTTTCGATACTAGCAATTTCATTTATTGGATTATTTATCAACATGATAGGAGTTCGAATCTCTTGTGCTAGATTGAAAAAAAACTGTAGCTCAGTTTCAATGCGAGTCTTTTCCCTAACATATTTAATTTTCGCTATTCTATTTTTCTTTTTTTGAACGTGGTGCATGATTGAGTAAGTGATAATACCGAATACTAGAGCCATACATATAAGAATATATATTATTATAGCTACTTTACTATTCCACCAATGCGGTTTTACTATAATATTCCAAGAAATAGGTGTCCCCCATACTCCATCATTATTAGAAGAACATACCCAAAATGTATATTTGCCACAGGGAAGATCTGAGAAGGTAACGTGATTATTTTTCCAGTTGGTCTCAATCCAATTACTATGATAACCTTCCAGATAATATTTGTATTTGTTATTTATTGGTGAGTGATAGCTTAGACTAGCAAATTTGATGGTGAATGGATTGTGCCATTTGTATAAGATTGTACTGTCTGTATGTTTATAAAGAGTATTTGATGTATGGATAAATATAGTGTTAGGTTTTACAGTATTGCTTTTAAGTCTATCTGGAGTGACGATATTGAACCCATTATTTGAACCGAGATAAATTTTACCATCTGATGCAACTATTCCTGAATTAGGATTGAAAAGATTTGTATTTAATCCATCATATTTACCCAAAATGTTACATTTTGCGATAGATGGATTATAACAGAGTAGACCTTCATTGGTACTGAGCCAAAGATTGTCTTTATAGCTTATAATATTATAAATGGATAGATGTTCCATCTCAATATTTGAACATTTCTCTTTTGTTATGGATTCTGTTGGAATATGGTATTTTATTAGCCCTTGCCCTGAGGTCCCAATAAAAAGGTAGTCCATATGTAGTGACATAGATGTAATTTCATTAGGTATTTTGATTCCATTGGAGCCTTTAGAAATGTGGGTAATATTGTGGGTAGTAGGAGTGTATTTTAGTATTCCCTTATTAAGAGATGCGAACCAAATGCTCCCTTTTAAGTCTTCACATATAGCAATAATATCACTATTGTACCCTAACTCCTTTTCTTTTATAAATCCATGTTTTTTTGTCCATGTCCAAATTGCAGTTTTGGTACCAATCCATATTTTTCCAGATAAATCTTCATGTATAGAATATATACTTTCGTTTGTTATGCCGTCTTTTTCAAAATAGGGTATATGCTCGACATATTTTGTTTTATGGTTTATTCTATATAGGCCTTTAGAATAAGTACCAATCCAAAGGTATGTATCATTGCTCCAAATTGCGTGAATATTTAAATTAGGATTAGATTTATCAATTGTATATCGATGGCACTTGTCTTTGATCGGATTATATATAAATAATCCTCCATCATCTGTCCCGATGAATATATCACCATTTTTATCTTCATGAAATTTACTGATAATTCTTCCTCTTGCTGATTCAGTTGCGCAATGTCTAATAGTGAAGTTTGAACTATTGGGATTTGAATAGTTTATACCACCAAAATATGTAGTGATCCATAGCCCACCTTCATTGTCTTTTAGGATATCATAGACAAAGTCATCAGATAAACTACTGCTATTGTTTCGGTTGTAAGAAGTGGTAATGTATTTTTGCGTAGATGGATCAAACAATGTCAACCCTTGATCTGAACCAATGTATATCTTGTTAGGCTCGAACGCCTTAATTGTATGGATACGCCCCTGTAATATTGGTCGGCCCCTGTCCGTCAGATAATTTTTAAAACAGGATTCTTCGATAGAATAATGAAATATCCCACAGTCCCAACCACTAATCCAAAGATCTCCTTTCCAGTCTAAACACATAGTGAATGCATTTGTTTCAACCATACCATTTTTTTTATCTTTTATAAGAATTTTCTCGAAAGTATCGCTATCGTGATTGTATCTATGTAAATAACTCCCGGATGTGAGACACCAAATATTGCCTAATGAGTCAGATAATATCTTTGTTGAATAATCTGAATTAAGTCCAACATTCTGTGATTGTCTATAGTTTCTAAGTTCTTTATTATTTGGATTATATTTGAAGATACCATGTCCCAGTGACGCTGCCCATATTTTACCATGTGAATCCTCTGAGATTGATCTTATATGTGATTTTTCGATGTTTAATCCATTTATTTGTTGGAATTTATCCAAATCTTTGTTGAAAAGATATAATCCCTTTTCGGTGCCTATCCATAGTCGATTATTGCGGTCCTCGTATATGCAGTAGATTCCATTATTACCAATAGAATAAGGGTTATTGGAGTCTGTTCTCCAAGTTTTAAATGTATATGTATCATATGTTGTTAATCCATCATTGGTTCCAAACCACATTTGACCATTACTATCTTGAAATGTACAATAAACCGTGTTTGAATTTAAACCTGTTGAGATATCCATATGCTCAAACTTTAAATTTGTATCTATTGCAAATGTTGGTTTAGTGCACAAAATAAATACGGAAATCCAAAAGATAAATGTAAAAAAACTATTGCTACTCATATTTGTATTAAATATAAATTTCGTCCAAATATATAAGAATAATCTTTATTGCACTAATCTAAATCTTTATAAAGCTATTAAAATACAATATTTGTATAAAAAAAGACGATTTTGTTAAAACAGGTGGTGTCAGTGCGGGTATATTTGCAGCGATATTCAAAACATTTATTAACCTTAAAAAAATCACAGTATGAAGTTCTTAAAAAGCAAAATGTTGCTACTTATTGCCTTCTTATTGATTGGTATGGTTGTTTCTGCACAAAATTTAGTTACGGGTGTAGTAACAGATACGGGAGGAACGCCATTACCAGGTGTTAACATTATGTTACTAAATGGGCAATCAAACTATGGAGTTGTGACTAATTTAGATGGGCAGTTCAAAATTGATGTTCCTAACAATTCAACAATTGAGGTCTCGTATGTTGGATTTATTACACAAACGATCAAAGTAAAAGGTGGGCAAAGGCTCAAAATTCTTCTCCAAGAAGACGCACAAAGTCTTGATGAAGTTGTAGTAGTAGGTTACGGTACTCAGAAAAAAGAAACAGTTGTAGGTTCTATTTCTTCCGTAAAACCTGTCCAATTACAGGTTCCTGTCCGTTCACTAAGTCAATCTTTAGTTGGTAATGTAGCAGGTCTTGTTGCTCTTCAATCTTCGGGAGAGCCAGGTAAGGATGATGCTCAATTCTGGATTCGTGGTATAGCAACTTTCACAGGTGATCCTAATCCGCTCGTGCTTGTTGATGGTATAGAACGTCCGCTTGAGAATGTAGATCCACTTGAGATTGAATCTTTCTCTGTATTGAAAGACGCTTCTGCAACAGCAGTTTATGGTGTTCGTGGCGCTAATGGTGTAATTCTTATAAATACACGTCGTGGTTATGATGGTCCAGCTAAAATAGATGTTCGTTATGAACATGGTTTTTCTGCACCTAGTAAGCGTCTGTCTTTTGTAGATGCGGCGACTCGTTCAATGCTTTTCAATGAAGCTGTAGATGCTACTGCTGGTATTTCTTCTTCGTTTAAATATTCGGATGCCGAGATTAAGGCAATGCGTGATCAGACAGATCCAGAGGTATATCCAAATGTTGATTGGCAAGAGGTTTTGATGAAAGATTTAACAATGTCAGAGAAACTGAGTGTAAATATTTCTGGTGGTGGTAAATATGCACGCTATTTCACTGCGGTATCTTTCTATAATCAAGAGGGACAGTATCATATCAATCCGGGCTCTTATTCTTGGGTACCTTCTTCTATTGGGAGTTTTGGTGAAAATGTAAATTATAAGCGTTATAATTTCCGTTCAAATGTAGATATGGATATATCTCCCAAAACAACCGTTAGTTTTGGTATACAGGGAAATGTCTCCGAGAATACAGAGCCTGCTGAAGGTGGTTCCGCTTCTATTTATCGTGATATAATTAATGCAGCACCTAATGCTTTTCCTGTCATATTAAAGGATGGTAGATTGGCCGGCCGTGATGGTCTTAATAATCCATATAACATGTTAACTCAACGGGGTTACGTAAAAAATATCTCCAATGCTTTAAGGGCAAATTTAACTGTAGATCAGAATTTGGATTTTATCACAGAGGGCTTGACTGCAAAACTCACTTACGCTTATGACTATAGTACTGATGCTGCAGATACTCGTTCTCGTAGTATAAACTTTTTCGAACCAACAGGCCGTGATGAAAACGGTGACTTGTTAGCAACAGAATGGTATGCAAGTTCATATCAGGATTATCTTAATTATAGTCACTCAAGTTCGTCTACTCGTTCACAGTATGCAGAAGCTACTATCAACTATTCCCGTACATTCGGAAAACACGATGTTGGTGGACTAGTTATGGGATTTGTAAAGGACAATCGCTACATGATTCAAGGAATGGATTATATTACATCCTTACCTAAACGTAGTCTTGGTCTTGCAGGACGTGTTACGTATGGTTATGATAATCGTTATCTTTTAGAGGCAAATGTTGGTTTTAATGGTTCTGAAAACTTTGCTAAGGGTAATAGAATGGGTATATTCCCTGCAATTGCTTTGGGCTGGGTGGCTTCGGAGGAATCTTGGTTGGCTGGTAATGAAGTTTTAACATGGGCAAAGTTACGTGCGTCTATCGGACAGGTCGGTAATGATCAGATTCCTTCAACTCGTTTTATTTATCTTGCCACAATCAATGAATCTGCAGGTGGGTATAACAACCTCGGCCTTAATTATGACCAATACCAATCTGGAATCGGAGAAGGACGTATGGCAAACAGTGATGTTACTTGGGAGGTTGCGACAAAATACAATCTCGGTGTTGAGCTCGGTTTCTTTAATAATTTCCGCTTAAATGCAGATGTGTTCTATGAAAAACGTGAAAATATTTTCTTGTCACCTCAAACCTCTGAAGTTGCGGGTCTTCCAAACGGTTTTGATATTTATGCCAATATGGGTGAAATGGAAAATAAAGGTTTTGAAATTTCTGGAGAATATTCTAAACAAATTAATAAAGATCTATTTATTTCAGCAAGAGGTAACTTTACCTTTACCAGAAATACTGTCCTTAAAGACGGTAAATATTATGCGTATCCTTGGCAAGATTACAAGGGGGTTCGTTATGGTTTGACTTTGGGATATAAAGCTATGCACCTATTTTCTCAAGAAGAGTTGGATAACATGCCTGAATATTATGAGCAGTTCTCGATGGATAAGACACAGCTTCGCCCAGGTGATATTCGTTATGAAGACCTGAATGATGATGGTAAGATTACTGAAGCTGACAGAACTTGGATTGGTGATCCGTCAATGCCAGAGTTAGTTTATGGTTTTGGTGCATCTCTTAAATATAAAGGATTTGATTTTTCATTCCTGTTACAAGGAGCGGGTAATCGTTCTACTTATTTAACTGGAGGATGGTATTTTCAGCCATTCCAAGCAGACCGTAGTCCTAAGTACATGGGTAATGTCATGACTATGTTCCTTGATCGCTGGACAGAGGATAATCCAAATCCAAACGCCTTTTCACCTCGTTTGAGTTATGGTGCAAATGCAAACAACTACAAAACATCAACATGGTGGCAACGGGATGCAAGTTATCTGCGTATAAAAAATATTGAATTAGGATATACTCTTCCTGAAAATCTCACTAAAAAAATTCATGCAAAATCTATGCGTGTATATCTTCAGGGTGTGAATCTTCTTACAATAAGCAAATTCTACTCTGATTTTTGGGATCCAGAGACAAGTGCAGACTCTTATCCCATGCAGAAAACTATTTATCTTGGTTTGAATTTATCATTTTAACAGTAAATAAATATGAAAAAATATATACATATTGTATTAATGTTACTAGTATTTTCTTCTTGTTCTGATTATCTTGAACAGGACGCGGGCGAATTAAATACTATTGATAAAATCTTTGCTTCAGAAGTTGAAACAAAAAAATGGTATTCGCGCATGTATAGTGATGATTTTATGGTGCAAGAAATGCACTATAGCGGTCAAATACCATATTTTTGGTGTACTGACGAGGCTGCTTATGTTATGGAAAGTAATATTCGTAATATTTCTGAAGGCTTGATGTCGCCAGATAATTACTATGGTTATACAGGTTATAATTTATATTTCTTTGTGCGTTATTATCAAGCTATCCGTCATATTAATATCTTCTTGGAGAATCTTGATAGATGTGTTGAGATGGGGGAACTTGAACGTCGTACAAAATACGCAGAAGCAATTTTCATGCGTGCGTACTATCATTATCTCTTACTTCGTTTGTATGGTCCTATTCCAATAGAGGAAAGTAGTAGAACTGCAGATGAAATAGCTGCTTCCCAGGCACGTAAACCTTTTGCAGAGTGTGTTCGATGGATTAGTGAACAGATTGATTGGGCCTGCGAAAATGGTATGCCTAAAGAACGCAATGAGTCTATTGAATTAGGTCTTCCAACAATCGGGGCGGCTCGTGCTATTCAGTCACGTATGCATCTAATGGCTGCAAGTCCGTTATATAATGGCAACAGTGTATATAGTAATTGGAAAAATAATGATGGAACAGTTCTTATTTCAGCAGAGTATGATAAGGAACTTTGGAAAGTAGCAGCAGATGCGGCAAAAGATGTAATTGATAACTATGGATATAGTCTGAAAGAGCCTAATGCTGAATCTGGTGAACCTACTTTCGATGAGGTGGTTGAGAATATACGTACAATTACTACAACTTGGGGTAAAGATCAAAATCCTGAGTTAATATGGGGGCATCCGAATTCTATCCAGTGGTATGCAAGATGTGCAGTGCCTGCTCGTTGGTATGGTTGGAATGGTCGTTATTCACTGCCGTTAGGTATGATTAATGACTTCTTTATGGCAGACGGTTCAAAGGCTCGCCCATTGGATGAATGGTTTGAAAATAAAGAATTTTCTACTGAAGCCGCTAATGGTACCATTGCAAATACATTCCACATGTTTGTAAATCGTGAACCTCGCTTCTATGCTAACATTCACTTCCCTAATCAGCGTGTATCTTATGCGTACCCCAATGAAGAGGACTCGTATCAAGATGAGGACGGTTATGGTATAGTCGACTTTTGGTATAAAGGTGTTTCAGGCAATGGATCGACTCCTGGTGATAAAAATACAACCGGTTTTTCCGTTCGTAAAAACATTCCGCTTAATTACTGCTCAAATAAAGAAAAGGCTAAAGACACATGGAATTTAAATGTGCCATTCCCAATCATTCGTTTAGGTGAGGTGTATCTGAACTATGCAGAAGCACTTAATGAATATTACGGAGAATCTCATCATAATGAGGTCTTGAAATATCTTAATGCTATTAGAAAACGTGCGGGTATTGCACCTTATGAGGGTAGTTATTCTCAGGAAGAGATGCGTGAAATGATACGCCATGAGAGAAAAATAGAGCTTTGTTATGAGTGTCAGCGTTTCTTTGATGTACGTCGTTGGTTTATTGCTCACGGACCGAATGGTGCTTTTAATCACAACGAGTATGGTCTTGATATGTCAAAAGGAGAAAACGCCACAGATAAAGAGTTCTTCTCTATGACAGAGGCAGCTATTAAGCGATTTGACATTAAACATTACCTTATGCCTATAAAAGCGTCTGAGTGTGAACTTAATCCAGAATTAGTACAAGCTCCATTCTATTAATAGAGAGTGTTCTATTGATTGTATGGAATTGAAACGATAAAAATACAGTCTTATTATGAAAAGATTTTTTAAAATATTATTTTCGACTGCCCTCATTGGTGTGATGTTTGCTTGTGAGGCAGAGTTGTCGCCAATTACTATAAAACCGGATCCAGTATTTGATAAAACAGGTCTTTATACGGTGAATACCATATCGATTTACGACGAACAAGAGACAGTAGTTAACATTTCGAGAATTTACGGACTTTCAAAAGAGCTTGATTTAACCATTGGGGTAGATGAGACATTATTAACAGAATACAATAATCTTAATGGGACAAATTATCAGTTGATGCCAGCTGAGTATTATGACTTCCCATCTGCTATCAAGTTAAATAAAACGGATAAGGTAGTAGAATTACCCGTCGTGATTAAGCCAAAAGCTCTTGCGGCAAAAGGTATTTCTACTGCTAATAATTACGTACTCCCTCTTTCTTTGAATGCTTCATCTGTTGAGGTGGAGGATAAAGGGGATGCAGCACAGGTGTTGCTTATTCCTAATATTGTAAAACCAACATTTACAGTTAAAGTCCCTGAGGAGAATTTTTCATTGAGTTTTATCAGAGATGTTTTATTACCTCAGACAGTTGAAATCGAAGCAACTTCTAATTTTACTACAATAGATGCTAATATGGTGACTTATGAAGCAGATGCTACAGCAGTTGAAGTTTATAATGATGCCAACGATGTTGATTATAAACTACTCCCATCTGAATACTATAAGGTTAATACCGGAGTATTGGATCCTGAGACTATGAACTATAAAACAAGTATTACGTTCACTTGTGGGAAAATGGAAAGTGACGATATTTTCCTACTTCCTTTGGTTATGGCTTCAGATGTATATCAGATTCAACAAAAGGAGCCAATTTATGTGTTGGTTCAGTTGAATACACTTAAGATGTGGGTAACAGGTGCAGATCAGGTAGTGGTTAATAAATCGGGAAATGGAAAAATTTCAGTTGAAATGAATGCTCCTATTAGCAATGAACAGCCGGTAAAATTGACTGTAGATAATTCTCTGGTAGAATCTTACAATGCAGCAAACAATACTTCATTCATCCCATTCGATCCATCTAAAGTCAATGTATCGACAGAAGCGATTACTGCCGGTGAAAAGAAGGTCGATGTTTCTTATCAAGTCGATCTGACATCTATGCCTTTTGATGGAACCGACTCCTATTTGTTAGCGCTTGTGCTTGATGAATCAGAATTGTTTACGGGAACTAAAGTAGAAAGTGGCGTGATTTATATTCAGCCTTTTAGAACATTAGCAGGTGATTATGAAAAGGAAATTTGGGGTGAGGAAAAGAATAATAGAATTACAGCACCTGCAATCTATTTAGCAGGTGAGAATGGTTGGCCGGCTTCTCAGAATGAAAAGGCGCATAAATATTGTATTAATTACAACAATAAGTGGAGTGGAGGTGTGATTCATTTCAATATTCTTGATGAGTCTGTTGAGGGATATCCGGATAGAAAAAAACTTGGAGATTTTATAGACAGAGCAAATGAAAATTATGGCCGGGGTCATGATCAGGTTATAGATAATGGTTCTTGGGTTGATATGAAAACAGGTGTTGTACACTTTGATCTTAAGGTTGTGGATAATGGATACAAGGATGAAGGAGGTTTTCCAATTCAGTATAATTTTACTCCTAATTTTTAGATAATAGTTTAATATGTGAGAGTTTGGTGGCAATGCTGCCAACTCTTACATATTCTATACTATTTTATTTCATTTTTTAGTCATGCATACAAGCACTTGTTTATTAGTATTATGTACTGTCTTTTTCTCATGTTCAGATTCAAACAATTTTAGACAGGAACCAGATACAACCATTCCCTTGGAAGAAGATAAAACAAATCCTTCATTGATTGTGAATGGTGATATGGAAGATGATATTTCGATGGATTTATCAACAATAGCTGTGTCTGGAGTATGGAGTTACATTGGGGGGTGGAATGCAAAGGCAGCAATTGTAGAGCAAAAGGAGAATAGTGGTGTAAATAATTCCCGTTGCTTGGCCATTATTGCATTGGATGAGGACACTGATGTAATGTTTGCTCAAAAGGTGACCGGGTTAAAGTCTGGTGGCTATTATAAGGCGTCAGCTAAAGTTAAAACTGATATGATAGACGGTGGTATGGGAGCTAATCTCTGTCTTGATTATCTTTGGGCCCCTACTTCTGGAGCGCTTACAGGTTCGCACTCTAAATGGCAAGACTTGGTATTAGAAATAGATGATGTTCCAGAAAATGGAGAGATAATTCTATGTTTAAGATTAGGTAATACTGCAGCAGCTTCTAGAGGACTTGCCTATTTTGATGATGTTGTTTTAAAAGAGAATCAAGATCTATATATTCGTACAAGCAAACATTTTCGTTTAGTTGTTTCTCAGGACTTAGTGCCCATATCCGATCAATTGGTTGATGAATGGCTTGCCAATATGGATGATGTATATGAATGTTATAAGGAATTATTTAGGGGAAAGGTTCCTTTTGATGGAAAAATTATCTCAATTCGTTCTAAAGAGATTGATGCATGGGCATATGCCGGAAATCCGATACAATGGAATAAAAACTATATTTACGAATCGCTTCAAACGATTCGGAGAGGAGATTGGTGTTTTGGAATAATGCATGAAATAGGGCATAATTTTGCTCCTTATATTTCAAGTGCTACATATGCTTGGAATTGGAATGAAGAGATATTTGCCAACTTCAGGATGTTCTACGCCTTGGAAAAATTAAATGCAAAAGTTATAACAACAGCCTCTGTTGTACAAGCAGATGGTTCATTTGAATCACAAGAGAAAACGTATACAGGTTCAGAACTTTTACAATTATATAAATCAGAAACAGACAACTGTTACGATCGGACAATAGGTGCCGGTAGAGCGGTAGAGATGGGCAATGCTCTTTGTTATTGTTTAATTCGTATTAAAGAAACTTACGGTTGGGAATTATATCAAGATGTTTTCGAGGAATTATATTCCATTCCAAGAAACGAGGAGCAAGAGAAAAACATGAATCAATGGCAGAAATTCGAATATTTTCTCTCTTTTCTTACTAAGCATGCTAAGGTAGATACGAACGAACTGTTTAGTAAACAAGAATTACAAGTGATAAAATCATATCTTTCTACACAACAATAATTGAAGATTTATGAAATTAAAAATTACACAATTATTTATTTTTATTATTTGCTTTGTTGCTTGCAAAGATGATAATAATGTTATTCCAGAAGATTCTCCAACACCTCCTGTCATTGAGAATCCTAATGCAATAGAGGTATCTAATGCTTCTTTTGAGAATGGATTGGAAGGATGGACGAGGGTAGATTATGCAAACGGCTCTAAAACGCTTCTTGAAGTTGTTGATGGAGAGGGGGTAAATAACAGTAAAGCTCTAAAAATACAGCAATTACCGGAAAATGATGAATGTTGTGTTGGCGTGAAGAGAACATTAACAAATTTAGAACCGGATCAGATGTACCGTATGACAGCTCGTATCAGATATTCAGATATTCCGAACGGTCAAGGTACTGGGCCTGTCATATTTCGACCTAATTCTAAACAATATTGGAATTCGTCACGCTATCTCTATGGTACTGAGCTTAAAAATTGGACAAATGTAACTGTAGATTTTATGTCTGATGATAACGGAGAGGCTGAAATAGTTGCTGCGTTAGGTTTCTGGCAAGGCGGAATGGCTAACGGAGGTCGTTCTACAGGTACTGCCTATTTTGATAATATTAGCGTAGTTAAAGTGACGGATGAATTATTTACTTTAGAAAGTGAATATATGAGAATCTTTATTGAGCCATCTAAGGTTAATATATCTTTGCAGGTCTTGCAGCAATGGTTAAAGAATCTGGATAAGATCTATCTCTCTTATTTAGAGTTGATGGGGGAGGTTCCTCATGAAGGTAGAAAATTAGCTATCCAAACAACCAAAGGAATCTATTCTGGATATTGGGCACTTGCCGGTTATCCAATTTTATGGACTGCTAATGGTACTGCTGTAGAGGATTCATTCTCTCAAATGCTTCAGCATGATGATTGGTGTTTTGGAATCTTACATGAAATAGGACATGTCTTTAATATAGGTGATACTTCTTGGAACTGGAATGATGAAATGTTTGCAAATTTCCGTATGCACTATGCTCTTGAAAAAAATAATGGGAAAGTATATATGGATGGCAGAAATGGAAAACAAGTATTCACAGGAGGAGAGATTTTGGATATGTATAAAATAGATTATGAAAATACAATAGGTACAAAGGTAAATGATAACGGCATTCATTATATGTTAGCACGTATGGCAGCATCGATTACTTGGGAACCTTATAAGAAGACCTTTAATTATCTTAGGAAAAATGGAGGTTCAGGAACAAATAAATACGATAAATTTGTCTATTTTGTAAACATCCTTAACAGGTTTGCTAAGGAAACAAATCCTGATGTAGATGTTTGGGATTATTTTTCTATCTTAGAATTGGAATCTATAAAGAAACAACTGAATTAACACTAAAACAATATGAGATTATTATTTACATACTTAGCTTGTGTATTTCTTGGAGGAATGAGTGTAAACGTATTTGCTCAGGATAAAGTAATTTTTGAAGACGACTTCAATCATAGTAAAAAGTTTGAGAAAAATTGGTTTGACAATTCTACAGAAGAAAAAACAGGTAAAATAGAGTATAAAAAAAAGGGGGGAATCGATAATAGTGGATGTGTAAAGATTTCCAATCCTGAAAGAGGGGCTATAAGAATCATGCATAGCTTGAATAATCTCGAACCTGGAAAACTTTATCGTATGAGTGCCATGATGAAGTGTGTAGGGGTGAAAGAGGGACGTGGAGCTGTCATATACCTTAATCCAGATGGTTTGGAGCAAGGTTGGAATGCCTCTAAGTTTGTTTATGATGATATGGAATGGTCTGAGATTTATATGGACTTTGTTCCAAATCAGAAAGGGGAGGCAACGATTTGTTGTGCTTTAGGTTTTCCTTGGGGGACTTATAATGGTGGAAAGGCATTAGGAGAAGTTTATTACGATAATGTCAGAGTCGAACCGATTGGCGATAAATTATATCATCGTGAAAGTAAGCATTTCATTGTGTCATTGGATAAGGATAAGGTTACGATTACCGACAAGCAGATGGATCGGTGGTTGGCAAACCTGGACAGGACATATGAAGCTTATAAGGAACTCTTAGGAGGAACTCCATACGGAGGTCGTAAGGTTATGATTTTAAATACACCAGGTATTGAACCTGGATATTGGGCCCTTGCAGGAAACCCTATTTTATGGAATAATAAAGTAAAAGTTACCGAAGTAATTGAACGTGCTGCTAACCTTGATGATTGGGGCTTCGGTATTCTTCATGAAATTGGGCATAATTTTTCCGCTAGGAATATGCTTGGTAGTGGAATGGGAGGATGGAATTGGAATGATGAGATTTTCGCTAATTTCAGAATGTCATATGCTATAGAAGTTTGTCAAGGTGCAGTAAGCCAAAGAAATATAATTTATCGTGGAGCAGATATAATTAACTACTACCAGATTTTCTATGATGAGACTATTGGTAGTGGTGTAGCGAAGAATAATGGTGATGCTCTTCACTATACATTTCTTCGTATTAAGGATAAATATGGTTGGGACGTATATAAGAAAGCTTTCCGTACATTGTATGCAATCAAAGATGCCGATCTTCCAGAGATGAAAAGTTCTTATGAGAAGTTCTTGTATTTTCTTTCGCACGTATCTACAGCAGCAGGTGAGGATGTAACTAAGACCTGCTACACTCCAGAGGAGTTGAAATTGATTGAGAGGTCTTTAGAAAAATAGTACTAGCAATAATTATTTTGTAATAAAATATGAAGCTCAGACATTTGGTATGTGCGGCTTTGTTGCTGTTTAGTATAGCAGCATCTGCACAACCGATTTATAGATTTAGTGTAAAAGTAGGTATCGACTGCGAGTCAGTAGACTCTTTAGGGGGTGTTGACAAAGTTAAACAGAAAATTGAGTATATGTTTAAGCGTGTCAATAAGGCTTTCAATCATACTCGTCAATTTGATGCAGTATATGATTTCGAGGTAGATTGGGAGGCTTTTTATATATATGATGGCATTTCTGCAAAGGAAGTTAAAAAACCACATCCCAATCATGATTATTTAGTGATTATCGATGGATATAAGTCCCACCCTGAAGAAGTTGGTGGTGGTTGGTGTGGTTCGAATATTTTAACAGTATATCATTCAAGAACTCATAATGATAGATTTAACGATCCTTTTAACGAAGGTGCTATCGACGGTATTATTCATGAATTCGGTCACGGTCGTGGTGTGCCAGATATCTATGCAATGAAGGTGGATGCTGATAAGAATCCAATTGCTCCGATAGCCTGCGACGGCACTCGTTGTATTATGAACTATCCTTATGGTGAGACTTTTTGGAGTGAATATGCTGTAAATATGATCAACCTTGCCGAGGATAAGATGGTTGAGATTGACAATCTTGTAGCTGATATGCTCCCCAAAAATCTTGCATTCAAGGTGATGGATCCTAATGGAAAACCTGTAAGAGATGCTGAACTTACATTCTATCCTGTAGTTTGGTATTCTAATAGCGTATCTGCCGAGCCTGTGTACTCTACAAAAACAGGGTGTGATGGTGAAGTGAGTTTCGATACTCAAAAAGTATTCCCTACATCTGAAGTATTCGGTGTTAAGTATCCAAATGCCTTTGTTAAGATTGCTTCAGGTGATATGGTTGCTTATGCGTGGCTGCCATTATATGAGATCGAGAATGCCACTTTCGAAGGTAAGAATACACATGAGACTCTTGTTTCTTTAAAAGATACCAGGCCATCCAACCCATTTGAGTTCAAGCCAAACAGAAAGGTATATTATGAACCGGAGGTAAAGGAAACTGCGGCAAGATGGGAGGTCAGCAAAAATGGCGTAATTGAGTGGAATATTACTGAGAACAAGCTTCCTCATTATGACCACATCGAGATGTCAGGTGAGCAGATAGCTTGTGTCCTTCGTTGGAATATTGATGAGAACTCTACTCTGACTACTGAGCGTTCTTTGGTATTTCCAATGCTCCGCAGGCTTCCCAATAATACTCATGCAAGTCTTATGCATAGAATTGCTTTAGATGTACCGTCGCTTATTAGCGTTGACGGTCTTGTTCTTCAGAATCCTAAGACAGAGTCTGTTTATATTGATGGTGTATTCGGAAGCGCAGAGACATATTGCATAGGAAAGCAGAACATTGGATCAGGTAAAGAAACATCCCCGGTTCCTGCAGTTAAGCTTACTAGAACTATTTTCCCTTCAGTGGATAAGCCATATTTGTGTGAGCGTTATGTGATAACTAGTATTAGGGACCGTGCTCTGACTCTATATATTCCTGAGTTTACCCAGACTTTTAAAACTCTTGACTCTAAGGGCAAAGATGGTGCTTATATCGTGGAAGCCAAGGTTCAGGGATCTGGTACTTATGTTTTGGGAAAAGGTGAATCTCTTACTTTTGATGTTATTTTCTCCGGACGTAAGGCTGCTGAACCTCAGTTTATAGCAGATGTTAAAGCAGAGTTTCAGGCACGTAGAGATTTTATCAATAAAGATATCGATGGTGCATTAATATTAGAAACGCCGGATTCTGTTATTAATACAATGTTCCGTTATGCCAAGATTCGTACCGGCGAGAGCATTTGCAAAACAGCAGGTGGCTATATGCATGCACCGGGGGGGGAGTCATATTATGCGGCAATTTGGGCAAATGACCAAGCAGAGTATGTAAATCCATTATTCCCATATTTGGGTTACTGGCGTGGCAATGAGTCGGCAATTAACTCATTTCGTCATTTCGCCCGTTTCATGAACCCTGAGTTCAATCCAATTCCAAGTTCAATTATTGCTGAAGGTACAGACATCTGGGCAGGTGCCGGAGACAGAGGTGATGCTGCGATGATAGCCTATGGCGCTTCTCGTTTCTCGCTTACTTATGCTGATAAGGCAGTGGCACAGGAACTCTGGCCATTGATTGAGTGGTGTCTTGAGTATTGCGATAGAAAGCTTAATCATGCCGGCGTAGTAATGTCAGATACAGATGAACTTGAAGGTCGTTTTGAGGCTGGTGATGCAAATCTTTGTACTTCATCACTTTATTATGACGCATTGCTTAGCGCAGCCAGCCTGTCAAAAGAACTTGGGCTGCCGTCGTCTGTCGCTAAAGCATATCGTAGCAAGGCTGCAACATTGAAAGTTAATATCGAAAAGTATTATGGTGCTACAGTTAGTGGTTTTGATACTTATAGATATTATGATGGAAATGATATTCTTCGTTCATGGATTTGTATTCCATTAACAGTCGGTATCTTTGATCGTGCTGAAGCTACCGTAGATGCACTATGCAGCCCGCTTCTTTGGGAAAAGGATGGTCTGCTAACAGCTCAGGGTAGCACTACTTTCTGGGATCGTTCTACTCTATATGCTCTTAGAGGCATTTATGCAGCGGGAATGGCTGATATTGCTACTGAAAAGTTAAAATATTATTCAAAAAGGCGTCTTCTAGGTAATCACGTTCCCTATGCGATTGAGGCATGGCCAGAGGGCTCACAGAGACATCTTGCAGCGGAGAGTGGTCTGTATTGTCGTATCATTACTGAGGGTATGTTTGGTATTAGACCTACGGGGTTTAAGAGCTTTGACATTACTCCGTCTATGCCATCCGATTGGAATGAAATGGCACTTAAAAGCATTAGGGCATTTGGGAAAAATATCGACGTAAAAGTATCTCGTATTGCTGCGGGCAAATTAAACGTTGTTATAAAGGTAAATGGCTTAGTGAAGAATTACAAAATCTCTGAAGGCGCTAAAATTAGCGTAAAAATTTAAACTAAATCATAATTATTAATGGATAAAATTAATGCTATAGTAAAGAAGCTAATTATGAACGTAATGATACTTGGACTAGGAATCTTGGCATCGTGTTCCAAGGCACCTGATTTCATTACAGTTACTTCGCCTGATGGTAAAATCAAACTTGTTGTAGATTTGAAAGACAGTGTTAGTTATTCTATCGTTCATGAAGGAGAGGTTCTTGTATCACCATCTGCTTTGGCTATGAAATTTGAGGGGGGCAGGATGTTAGGTGTCGGTGAAGCTTCTTACAAAGTGAAAATTGGTTCCACATCCGAGTCTGTAGATGCCCCCTTTTATCGTCAGAATAAAATCTCTGCAGAGTGGAATTATGCCCGCGTAGATTATGCCGACTGGACATTAGAGTTTAGGGTTTACAATGAGGGTGTGGCATGGCGTTTCGAAACTGAATTTGAATCTGATGCAGTGGTTCTGGATGAGACGGCACAGTTCGTGTTCCCGGAAGATCCGATGGCTTGGGTTCCTTATTCAAGAGGAAAAGATCTGATTGCAAATTCTTATCAGAGCCAGTATACTTATGAGAAAGTAAGTAGGTTTGGCTCTCAGTCTAACTTGACTTTTCTTCCTGTTGCAGTGAAAAATAAAAGTGGTAAGACCCTTTTAATTTGTGAGTCAGATCTTCGTTCTTATCCAGGTATGTTCCTTGAGGGTATGGAGGGCGGTTATTCAGCAACTTTTGCTAAGTTGCCGGATAGCACATATATTACTCCTACCAGATGTCAACTTAAGATTGCCACTCGTCAGGATGTAATCGCTAGAACGGAGGGTACTCGTTCTTATCCATGGCGTATTGTTGCTGTGGCAGAGAATGATATTCAGCTGCCTACTAACGACTTGGTTTATCTTTTGGGTGAGCCGAGAAAAGTTGGGGACGTGAGCTGGATTAAGCCGGGACTGGTTTCCTGGGAGTGGTGGAATGACTGTGGCTTGACTAATATAAATTTCAAACCAGGTGTAAATACTGAAACCTATAAAGCATATATCGATTTTGCAGCCAGATTTAACATCCCATATATCATAATTGATGAAGGATGGTCTGCGAAGGATGATATTATGGTTATCAAAGAGGCTGTTGATCTGAAAGGTCTTATTGCTTATGGTGCTGAAAGAAATGTTGGTATCATTATTTGGGCTGTAGCAAATGTACTGGACGATAAACTTGAGGAAGCGTGTGCTTTCTACTCTCAGATGGGAGTAAAAGGTTTCAAGGTAGACTTCTTCGACCGTGATGACCAGAGGTGTGTTGATATGGTTTATCGTTTGGCTGAAGCCGCAGGAACATATCATTTGATGCTTGACCTTCATGGTATATACAAGCCGACAGGACTTAATAGAACTTATCCTCACATCATAAACTTCGAGGGTGTTTTCGGTCTTGAGGAGGTGAAATGGTCTAATCCTGATATGCCGCTTTATGATGTAACTTTCCCATACATCCGTCAGGTGCAAGGGCCGGTGGATTATACTCAGGGTGCATATATAAACAGCACTAAGGAAGGCTTTGAGATTAATTATCATAAGCCTATGAGCCAGGGTACAAGAGCCCATCAGGTGGCCACTTATGTAGTATTTGATTCTCCACTTGCTATGCTTTGCGATACTCCTTCACACTATTTGGCTGACGTTCCATGTACTGAGTTTATCACTTCTATTCCAACTGTGTTTGAACAGACTCATATTATCGCAGGTCAAATTGGCGAATACATTGTAACTACCCGTGAGAAAGATGGTAAATGGTATGTCGGTGCCTTGACAAACTGGGATGAAAGAGAAGTTATTATCAATCTTTCATTCCTTGAAAAAGGAAAACAGTACACTGCTAAGCTATTGGCAGATGCTGCTGATTCATCTGTTAAACCTGAGAAATATAAAATCTCTACTATTGATGTAGATTCTGCATCTGAAATCTTAGTTAAATTGGCTAAGGGTGGTGGAGCTGCGTTGATTATTGAAGCCAAATAATTATTATTTGAATAGCCATTTAAAATAGAATACATAATGAAGAAAATTACTCAATTATTCCTTTTGTCGGTAGTTGTTTTCGTAACAGCATGTAATAACACTCCTAAAATAGTGTACTTGACAGATTATCTGGCTAAGGATCAAATGGAAATTGATGCTATGCCGGCAATTCGTGAGGCTTTGGATTACTGCCGCGAGGTAAAAGCAGAAAAACTAGTGCTTCCAAAGGGAACACTTTGTATTAAAGCTGACAAGGCTTACGAGAAATATCAGTTTATTAGTAACAACGACGAGAGTCTTAAGAGAATTGCATTCGAACTTGAGGGTATGCAGAATTTCACTGTAGAAGGTCAGGATACTAAGCTTCTTTTTACAGGTTTCGTTTCTGCATTCAGCCTTGAGAATTGTAAGAATGTACGTATCGAAGGTCTTTCTATTGATTATACTCGTACTTTCCATTCAGAAGGTATTATTGAGGCTGCAGGTAATGGCTACCTTGATATTCGTTTCCCGGATGAATATCGTTGTAATATAACAAATGGTTGTCTTTATTTCTCTGATGAGAATGGTATTGTTTATGACTTTTCTAACCTGCTGGAGTTTGATACAGAGAAAAAAGAGCCTGCATACCTGGTATGTGACTATTGGCTTTCTAAAAGAACTATCCCGGCAGAGCGAATCAAGGATAACCTTATTCGTATCAAACGTCATGACCTGAAGGGTACGGTCGGTAATACAATGGTATTTGGTGCAGCACGTAGAATTAACCCCGCATTCTTCATTTCTAATTCAGAGACTATCCATATTTTCAATGTAAACATCTGGCATTGTGGTGGTATGGGTGTTATAGCCCAGCGTAGTCGTGATATCGAACTTAATAATGTAAATGTAGTTCCTTCACCAAACACAGGTCGTATTATCAGTATTACAGCTGATGCAACTCACTATGTGAACTGTGCCGGTTATATCCGTATGATTGGCTGTACCTTCTGCAACCAGAAAGATGATGCAACAAATATCCACGGTCTCTACATGGCTGTTGATGAGATTCTTGCCCCTGACAAGGTTGTCTTTAAGTGGAGAAATTCAGGTCAATATGGAGTTGACTTCCTTGAGCCGGGCATGAAGGTTGAGTTAGTAGACAACAAGTCTGTAGTGACTAAATGCTATGCTGTAGTTAAAGAAGTTGAGCGTCTTAACAAGATTACTACTGTAGTTACATTCGAGGAGAACCTCCCTGAGGGGATCGAGAAAAATATGCTTATTGCTGCTGACGAGGAGTATCCTGAAGTCTTGATCAAAGGTTGCCACATGGCAGGGAACAGAGCACGTGGTCTTCTCCTTGGTTCAAGAGCCAGGATGATTATTGAGGATAACTACTTCCATATCCCGGGTGCAGCCATCCTATTCGAGGGGGACGGTAACTTCTGGTTCGAACAGGCAGGAGTAAGAGATGTTATCATTAGAAATAACGTATTTGAAAATGGAAATTATGGTTATCCTACCTGGGGGAATGCTTGTATTGCTGTTGGTAGCCGTATCCCTGATCAGTCGGGTGATGAGTGCTATCACAGAGGAATCGTAGTAGAGAATAATGTATTCCGTGTTTTTGATCCGCGTATTGTAAATCTTTACTACGTAGACGGCTTTACATTCCGTAACAATAAGATCGAAATGACTAACGACTATCCCTATAATGGTGATGTGAAAGATCATTTTATTTATAAGAATTCTAAGAATATCGTTATTGAGCACAACTAAGAACTATGAGACATTTATTATTTGCAACAATATTAACACTTCTGCCATCATTACTAGTGGCAGAAGTAAAGTTACCATCTATTCTTGGCAGCAACATGGTGCTTCAGCGCAATACAGAAGTTACTCTTTGGGGCACAGCTGATGCAGGTAAGACAGTTAGTATTACTACATCTTGGAACGGCAAGAAGTATAAAGTAAAGACAGATACTGATGGTGCCTGGAGTCTTAAAGTGCCCACATGTGAGGCAGGTGGCCCTTATTCTATCACTTTCTCTGATGGAAAAGAACTAGTAATCGATAATATCCTTCTTGGTGAGGTATGGGTATGTGGTGGTCAGTCCAATATGGAAATGCCTGTTGCGGGTTTCATGAATCAGCCTGTTGTGGGCTGTATGCAGGCTGTACTTGATGCAGAAAACTATCCGGGCATAAGAATGTTCACTGTTCCACGTAATTCTTCAGATGAGCCGGTTTACGACTGCAAAGCTCAGTGGCAGTGTTCTACTCCTGCTTCTGTAAGTGCATTTAGTGCGACAGGTTATTTCTTTGGACTTACTCTTTATAAAACTCTTCGAATTCCAATTGGTTTAGTAACATCTAATTGGGGAGGAACAAATATTGAGGCTTGGATGTCTAAAAAGTCAATTGATGCAATCGAGGGTCTTGATATGGAACGTATAGCTAAATGGAAAGGCGAAAGTAGTAAGCCTGCAGGACTTTTCAACGGCATGATCTTTCCTATCGCGAACTTCACTGCTAAAGGATTTATCTGGTATCAGGGTTGTTCAAACCGTATTAATTGGTACGACTATAAGGACCTTCAGGTAGGCTTGATCAAACTTTGGAGAAAGATGTGGGGTAATGATGAAATGCCATTCTATATTACTCAGCTGGCACCATATAGATATGAAGGTGACCACTTACGTTCATTGCCACTTGTAATCGAGGCTCAGTATCAAGCTGCCGCAGAATTGGAGCATGTTGGTGTAGCTGCTACAACAGATTTGGGGCACCCAACCTGTATACATCCAGCTAAGAAGTTAGAAGTTGGACAACGCCTTGCTTTTTTAGCTTTGGCAAATGATTACGGAATTGAGGGAATTCCGGCTCCATCTCCTACCTATAAGTCAATGGAGCGTGAAAAGGATAAACTTGTGATTTCATTCAATAATCTTTCTGAACCATATAAATTCAATGATGCCAACTCTATTGTTGGCTTCAGTGAAACAGGAACAATGAGATTTCAAGGCTTTGAGATTGCAGGTGAAGATGGAGTATTCTATCCGGCAACAGCACATTTGAAATGGTGGGAGAACAAAATCATGGTTAGTTCAGATAAGGTCCCAGAGCCAGTAGCGGTACGCTATGCGTTTAAAAACTTCTGCCCAGAGGCAAATGTTAAAACGAACTATGGTCTTCCATTGGCACCATTCCGTACAGATAACTGGGAAATTCCTGCTGAGGAAATAGGTGAAATTCGTTAAGAACCATTAAGTGAAAAAATATTCATTTTAAAGTCTGAATAATATTAATGTGGAGAGGATATAGTGCTAAAGTTGTGCTGTAATCTTTTCTTGCAAAAATGATTCACAAGGCAACTAATTCATCGCAAGTTAGTTGCCTTTTTGTATCTTTAAACTCCCTAAAAATATTTTACACCTAAAACGAGGGTAATCTGAAATAAAAAACACATGGTAAAGATACAAAAAATATCAGAAATCGAACCTTGTTTAGATTTTACAGAATTCGATATGCTTAAAAAATATCGTCAAAGTTTTGCAACGAGTGAATTAGGTCGCCTCCAGGCTCTGTTCCCTTTTTCGGAACTGGGCCACAAATGTATTTGCATGAAGCTTCTCTGGAACGTAAAAGTTATTTTCTCTCGAAGGTAAAATAGCCTTGATGGCCTTGAAGTTCTATGCCAACTTTTCCGGTTCACAGTTAACCGAACATTTGAACGGTAATAGTTCATTACCAGCTATTTTATGGTGTTCAGATTGGTTCGTTGTATCCTCTGACCAATTATAAAATCGTCAGGCTATTTGCCAGGAACTTTCCAAACACCTCGATATTGATTCTCTCCAGCTGATTTTGGTAGCTCATTGGAAACCTTATCTTGAATATATACAGAGGAAATATGCAAATGAAAGCAAGGCTATTATGACATGGACTATATATGGTGAAGAAAATGTTACCAAGTGATGAAAGAAAAATAAAGGTATACTCAACTTTCTTAACTCGCTCTAGTTTAAAAAATATGTGTGGTATAAAATCATATAATCTGCTTCATGTCAGATATGTACATTATAACACCAACATAATTTTGTTACCAACATAAAAAATGAATACGTCACCTAAACGGGCGTCGTAGTCCATCTTGTCATGAATGACTCCACAGAGTGAATTCGTGTCTTTGCGCATATCCGTTTTGCCTGGGCAAGGGAAGTAGCGCATCGTATCATTCAGGCAAAACATGGTGACTGCAAATTTGACTGAGTAATTGCATAGCAGCATAAGATTCAGTCATACCACTGAAGCGGGCTGTTATGCCACTCGGAAACTCTATTCGAATCTCTCCGGATCCAATAATTACTCTATCATAAGACGGGGTGGCAGTGGGCGGGGAGGTCAATTTGACAGGAGCGAACTCTTCGGAAGAGGACCTTTTCTGCATAGTAAGGTTGTGAGAGGTCAAACTTTCCTTTTCAATAATAAAAATTAGATTCGGTATAAGTTTCGTTGATACAGAAGTCTTTTATCGTCAAACCGCTTCGTTGCTGTCGGGATAGAATTTCCAAAAAATCTTCTTTGTTCATTTTTCGTATAATCGTTTTTTACGCAAAGATCGAGCGAAAAAGATAATAGACAACGGGGATTTTATCGGGGGCTTACTGTATAACCGATGCCACCTGTTACGAAAGCCATCTTCGCTTTCCTACTGATGTCAAACTCTTATGGGAAGGCATCGTATGGCTTCATCGTCATCTGTGCAAACATTACCGGACATTGCACATACAACATCTCCGTAACAAGTATCTTGATGTACGCCATGCCTATCTTGCTTATAGTAAACTGTGTAAATGCAAGAAATCACAGCCTCGTATGATTACACGCAGGTTACTTCAGTTATTGGAAAGTTACTTGACTAGCGGATCGGCTTCATTCATCCTATGGAAACAGGCTTGCACTATCCTCTGATTACCAAAGATGTTTCTCGGTCATACAGACGGTCCTTGAGCAAGGGAAGAATTTATTTGGAGGCAAAAAAGTGTCCAATCGTATCGTGAATATCGACCGGCATTACCTTCGTCTCATTATCAGGGGTAAGGAAACCAAATTTGTTGAATTCGGAGTCAAAGTCAATAATATACGGATAGATGGAGCCTCCTTTTCCTTTAAGGCTTTTAGCAAAGGAGTACGTTTAAAAGACTGATTCATCCGCAACAACAACTGACCAAGGTTAGAATTAAGACGCTTGCAGCGGATTCAATCCATGCTAATAATGCCAATCGGAAATTTTGTACTAAATATCATATAAGTACTTCCTTTAAACGTAAGGGTAGAGTGACCAAAGATGAGTCACTTCTGAAAATCTTACGGTCGGAACTCAGCCGTGGAGGAGCTACCCGGCTGGAAGGTAGTTTGGGAACGCAGAAACAACATTACTCACTGGGCAGGATAAAAGCTAGAAGCAGGAAAACGGAAATACTCTGGATTTTCTTTGAAATGAGGTTGTGTTATTTTCGGCCCCCCTCTGTATTGGCAAAATATGGAAACAACTCATTGGGGATATTTTGTTTTTCGCTATTTCTTCAATTCGTTCATGATGGCAGATACTCTGATACAGTAATAAACCGATACTTCCTGCAAGATTGTCCATTAAATGGATGTTTTCTTCTTTTTTAACAAAATTTGCCTACATATTGGGAGTTTTTGTCTACTCCTAGTTGTTGTAAATCTCATTCTTGTAAAAGACAAGATATAGCAATGCGCCATTTTGTATGTTGCATTGCTATTTGCATGTATTAATTAACATAAAACTAATTGTATGGAAACATTTAATTTCAATCTATTCTTGAATCTTGTATTACCACTGCAGGAAGGCTATATGCCGGGGGGTACGGATGTTACTCAAGAGCCTGAACTGCTTCTTTCTAGTTTGTCGCTACTAGGTTATGCGATTCCCCTTGAGGGCAGCGTTATGGTATTTTTTCTCCTTCTGGGAGTTTATATACTGGGACGCAATATCAGGCTATCTCCACAAGAGAAAGTTCATGCTGCTATCAGTATGGGGCACTGGGTTCATCTACCATTGATACTGATAAGGAACATACTGGAGGAAATTGTTACTGGTGGTGTTCCCGGGGAAACTTGCCGGATGTTAGAATCGGTTCTGGAATATGCCGAATGTGCCATCGTCTACAATCAGAACATAATAGAGCTTGATAGGATGGGTTGGAAAAAGATGACTGAAGCTTCGACCACTGAAGTAGAAATTCATAGGTATCTTCACATGACGTTAGTTCGTTGCCGGTCGTATGCCAGTTCACATCATGTACGGTTAGAGATCAGTCACAGCAAAGGGCAAACAGGTTGCAGGCTCAACGAGAGTTTTATGGCGGTGGCCCTCCAACAGCTTCTGGACAAGATGATTGATATTACGGCTCCTGGCGGTTGTATATATTTGACTATCTCCCATAATATGGAGTTTTGGAAATTACAAGTCACCAATGACAAACAAATGAAAAAGGGACCTGCTGTATCCATGTTTCACCAATTGACTAGCGGTAGGTTGCGGACAGTCAGGAAGATTATCCGTCTGCATGGGGGAAAAATGACTATTCGCAGATATGGAAAATCAGCCACATGCCGGATTGTCGTGCCCACTAGCTGCTGTAATCAGAAAAAAATGGAATCAAATTCTGATATATTCTTTCGCAAATGGATGGGACAGTCGGGAGTGACGGATTACAGCGGAAAAGAATGTATTTCCATAGAGGGAAAATGCCCATACGTGTTGCTGGTAATGGCAGACAACATATTTGGAGATTACTTGCAAACAACCTTGTCTAAAGAATTCAAAATATCGTTTCAGGAAACTCTTGATATACAGCTTCTGGCTTCGGCTAGAGAAAAACCGGATGCAATCATTATAGATGAAAATGTGAATGGAATATGCGGGGATGAACTTTGTTCGCGCATCAAGGCCGAGGAAATGACCGCATTCATACCGGTCATTCTTTTGGTAGAAGACAGTGACGGCAAAAGTTATCTCTCTCATGCTAAAAGTGGCGCCAACCGTCTGGAACCACGTACAATTAGTATATGCCGTTTGAAAACAGATATACATATGCTTATAAACAGTTATATGCTACTATGTAAGCAAGTTGACAACTTCTCTGCAGATACCGCCCATATGCTTCATAAAATAAAGGGAGAGAGTGATGACAACCTATCCTTTCTAAATAAAGTACGGCAACTTATCGAGGAAAATTTGGCAATGCAAGGATATACGATAGACATGCTCTGTGCAGGAATGGGAATGAGCCGTACCAGTTTTTACAACAAAATGAAAGAACTTACCGGAAAATATCCCATGGAATACATGCTGACATTCAAAATGGAAAGAGCAAAGGTATTACTGGCCTCTGGACAGTACAACGTCACAGAAACAGCAGAAATGTTAGGATATTGTGATTCTAAATATTTCAGCAAGAAATTTAAGGATTTCTACCATGTTTCTCCTACGAAATTTATGAAGGGAGAATAAAGCAAAAGGCGGTATGTTAGAAGCTTACGAGACTATATTATGAAATAGCTCCGTATTTGTGTATGAAAAGGATTGGGAGAGCCTTGATCTCGCTCGGCTAAGGTTTGTTTTAAACCTTTAGAAAACTAAATTATACGTTCCAAAATCCTTTCTCGATTTTGTTATTACATTTTCAGTTTTATACTGTCTATGCCAAGTCGGAAAACGAAGGCAGAAAGAAAACTGCTTCGTTTTCCGACGACTTTCGTTTCCCAACCTCACGCCACCACACATGCGGTTCGATACGTGACGGTTTCTTAATTTAGGATACAATTAGCCGGGAGTATTATCTGTGACATTTTTATCGGTCTTAATAGGAAAAAGAGCCGTTCGGTTAGGAGCGTAAGGATGAAAATGTAACTTTACCATAATGAAAAAACTTATGCCTAAAGTTACAAATTTTTAGGGTGATAACAAAGTCTTGGCTTGAGAAAGTTGGGACTTTGCGTATGATATAGGGGAGATATATCCAGACAGACACATCTCCTATTCATATCTTGGAACAAAGGGACAATAAGAGATAATTAAAATAACAAGGCGAAACAATACAGGCTGAAAACAATATATTATGAATTTTCAACAGTGAAATAAATTACAATTTATCACATTATTGCGCGCTTATTGTTAATTTTTAAATTATATTCAGATTTTCTTCAGTAAACATATTGTATATTAACAGAAAATTATTTTTCTTTGCCAAAAAGACTAAAATTATAGATATTGTTTATGAAAAGGAAAGCAAAAAGCAGGTTAGGGTATACTATCGTGCACTTGCTTGTGTTTATTAGCTTGGGAGTGGCTCTTCCAGTTAGATCGCAAAGCAATCAGAAAGTAAAACTTACAGGTACCGTTTATGAGTACGACTACAAAAACAAACGTATCCCTTTAGGTTTTGCGACTGTATCCATTCCTGAAATCACGTTAGGTACCACTTCTAATGAAAATGGTAAGTACACACTCGAAAATGTACCTGCCGGCAAGGTTCGTATGCAGATTCAATATTTAGGTAAAGTATCGATTGACACATTAATAAACGTAAGCCGTGATTTGGTTCTCAACTTCACAATGAAGAATGAGGACTTCAAATTGAAAGAGGTAACCGTGACTGCAACTAACAGCCGTTCGGGTAAATCTACTTCTTCTCACATATCCCGCTCCGCCATGGACCACATGCAGGCAACCAGCTTATATGATTTGATGGCATTGATGCCGGGGGGAATTTCACAGAATCAGGACATGAGTTCGGTTCAGCAGATAAATATCCGGCAACTTTCCGGTTCAACCGGTCCGGAAGCCCCGATGAACGCTCTGGGTACGGCAATCATCCGCGACGGTGCACCGATCTCAAACAATGCCAACCTGTCTGCCATGAATCCCACAGTACTGAACGGTTCTGAAACTCCTTCCGCATTGGCGGGAGGTGCTTCTCCTGCCGGTGGTACCGATGTCCGTAGTATTTCTACCGAAAACATCGAGTCCATACAAATTATCCGTGGTATCCCTTCCGTAGAATATGGTGACCTGACTTCCGGTGCGGTAATCATTAATACGAAAGCCGGGCGCGAACCCTTGCGTGTCAAAGCGAAAGCCAACCCGAACATCTATCAGGTCTCCATGGGTACCGGCTTTGATTTAGGGAAGAAGAGAGGTGCATTGAATGTCAGTGCGGACTACGCTTATAATACCAATAATCCGATATCCAGTTATCAGCACTATCAACGTGTCACCACAAAACTGCTTTATTCCAATACCTTATTTAATAATAAGCTGCGTACGAATTCCAGCTTCGATTTTATCTATGGCAGGGACCAGCGTGAACGCAATCCTGACGATGAGCAAACCAAAACAGCCTCGGAAGGCCGTGATGTAGGTTTCACCATAAATACCAACGGTACATGGAACATTAATAAAGGCTGGTTGAAAACATTACGCTATGTCTTGTCAGGTACTTATACAGATAAAGACAGCTATTATGAAACCGTATACAGTTCCGCCACGTCCCCTTATTCCATGACCACTACAAATGGTACGGTACTTAGCAATTTTGCGGGACAGCATATCTATGATGCCAATGGTAATCAAATCACAAACTTCGGGCAGGAAGATGAAAATCATTACGCCGTTTATCTGCCGAGCAGCTATTTCGGACGCTATGAAATTGACAGCCGTGAAGTAAATCTGTTCGCTAAAGTAACAGCTTCTTTGTTTAAAGCAAGCGGTCATGTAAACAACCGTATTTTAATCGGTGCCGACTTTCGGAGTGACGGTAATGTCGGTAACGGTAAAACCTATGACCCGAGCACTCCTCCTTATCGCAGCGTATATGGTCATAACTCATCTTTCCGTCCACGCAACTATAAGGATATTCCTTTCGTCAATCAGTTTGGTGCTTATGTGGAAGATAACTTCAAGTGGTCCGTCGGTGGCACCCATGATTTAAATATTCAAGCGGGCGTACGCTATGATCATGCATCAGTGGTAGGCGGCATCTTCTCACCGCGCGTAAATGCTTCCATTGAGTTGATCCCGAACATATTAAGTATCCAGGGAGGTTACGGTATTGCAGCTAAAATGCCTTCCCTGCTCTATCTACATCCTGAAAATGCATACTTCGAGTATATCAATATGAACGAACTTGCCAATGAAAATATTCCGGCAGACCAACGTTTGTTCATTACGACTACGGAGGTACAGCAGGTAGACAATTCGGATTTAAGGATAGCCCGGAATCACAAGGCAGAAATTGGTCTCAACTTGCGAGTGGGGAAAACGAACCTGAATGTGATAGCATATAAAGAACGCCTCAAGGACGGTTATGCCATGAATCAGACTTTCAATACATTCAACACTTTTATATATAATGAATACCAGCGTACGGCAAACGGCATAGAACTGACCAGCAGCCTGCCGGTATTGTCTACCTATACCAAACCGACCAACAATTTGAATTTGGAAACCAAAGGCCTGGAATTTGACCTGAACATAGGGCGTATCGACGCTATCCGTACAGCTTTCCAATTCAACGGTTCATGGATGCGTACAAAAAGTTGGAGAAACGGTTACAGTTTCTATGACAACAGTGAAGATGCAGCTTCAGCCCGACAACCGGTGGCCATCTATTCCCAGGACGGTGACGCCGGTTATAGGCAACAATTCGTCACGACCTTGCGGGCTACTCACAATATCCCCCGTATCGGTTTTGTTGTAACGATGACCGCGCAGGCCATTTGGCAACAGGCCAATTGGAATACATTCGGAAACGACTCCATACCTGTAGGCTATCTGGCTTTGGAAGACGCGTCCGTAAATATGTTCCCCCAAGGACAATTTACTACCACCCAACAAGTGAAAGACGCCGGATATGGATATATGTTACAGAATGTAAGCCATAACAATGCCATTAAAGAATCATATAGTCCATACTTCTGTTTCAACTTAAATGTAACCAAAGAAATCAGCGATATGCTGCGTGTTTCTTTCTTTGCCAACAATATGTTCAGAAGCTATCCGCGCAGAGAGTCCAAACGTAATCCGGGGTCATTTACTCTATTGAATAATCGATTCTTCTTTGGGTTGGAATTATCACTTACCTTATAATATTAGGAATTTATGAAAAAATATTTGATATATCTATCTATGCTGGCAACTACACTTTTAATAGGGTGCGATTCATTCCAGGAGATGTCTGGTGTAACAGAAGTCGAGCCTATCAGTGTCAACGTAGATATGGAAATTACCGTTGAAAATGTAGCGGCCTTGAAAGATCTGAAGGTTAAATTCGATAATTACGATGAAGATGTGCATTACGTGAAGGAAGTAACCGACAACAGTGTGACGGTTGATGGGATTATTCCGGGAATTTATTCGGTTACGGTATCTGGAACTGCCATTGATACGGAAGATAGCGAATATTATATCAATGGTAACTCCGTAAATGAAGCATTGTTCAAGGATGGGGAGACACTGAATATTAAGGTACAAGGTCTCAAAGTAAGCCCGCTAATATTCAAGGAAATTTATTATTGCGGTAGTCGTCCGGCAGCAGGAGGAGTCTACTTTCGTGACCAGTTCTATGAGATATACAACAACTCAGCCGAGACTATGTACCTGGACGGGATTTATTTTGCAAACCTCACCCCGGGTACAGCTACGACCAAATTACCGATTTGGCCGGAATCAGACGGCAACAATTATGCGTATGGAGAACGTGTATGGAGATTTCCGGGAAATGGTACTGAATATCCGCTGGAACCGGGTGAATCTTGCATTATTTCCCAATTTGCCGCCAATCATCAACTGAACATCTACAATCCGCAAAGTCCTATAGACGGTAGTAGTTCCGAGTTTGAATTTAATATGAACAATCCGAATTTCCCCGACCAGGCAGCCTATGACATGGAACATGTCTTCTATCAGGGAAAAGCCGAAATGGGGAGTGTGCCACAGTATTTGACATCCGTATTCGGAGGTGCTTATGTGATTTTCCGTGTTCCTGAAGGGGAAAATTGGGATCCGGTTAATGACGAGAATATGAAAACAACGGATTTGAGCAAACCGAACAGTACTACGTATTTTGCTAAAATACCTATCAAATACGTATTGGACGCTGTAGAAGCGGCAAATAATGAATCAATGATGAATGCCAAACGTGTTCCCGGTGTACTTGATGCCGGAATTACTTGGGTAGGAGCTACTTATTGTGGCTTAGGTATTACTCGTAAGTTGTCTACTGACGATGAAGGTAATCCCATCATTCGCGAAGAGACAGGCACATACATCTATCAGGATACAAACAACAGTACGGATGACTTTGAGCGTGGCGTTGTTCCTGTATTGCGCCGTCACAATGCGAAAATGCCTTCATGGAATCACATGTTGCAATAATTAATAGAAAGGACAGGACAATGAAAAAACAATATATGAATTATATGAAAAGTGGCTTGCTGATAATAGCCTGCTTTGCAAATATGGGAGGAGCAGCACAAGGTCTCTCTCCTGCCGCTATGGAACAGTTGAAAGCTAAGCGATTGTGGTTCCATTCACAAAATGCTGCCGGTATGACATTTGACGATGTACAAAATTATTCCAATGTCATAGTGGGATATGACCTGCAGGATGGAAATTACTGCCGTCCACAAGAAGGACAAAAAGAGACAGCTGTAAGTGTATTCAGTGAGGGTTTTATAAACCTGAAAAATGTGCATGTATGGGGTGCGTTCAAATTCGCACAAGAAAACCTGACAGACGCCGGATATAACGCGTCCATTACCGATCCCTTCAGGGGGATGCCTTACTATATAGCAGACCAACATTTGAGTAAATGGAGAAATCAATATTACGACCTGAAATTCCGTGCCGCCACTCCTCTGCTTGGTAACCATTGGGCATTGGGTATCGAAGGGAATTATGTGGCTACATTGGCAGCCAAACAGCGCGATCCGCGTGTAGATACCCGTTTCTATACACTGGAACTCACACCGGGAGTTACATACAAGGTGAATGATTCGCATAAGTTAGGCGCAAACTTCAAGTATTCCTCCATCAAAGAAGACTCAAGAATGAGCAACGTCAATACTTACGTAGACCAGGACTACTATATATTGTATGGTCTGGGTACAGCCATAAAGGGTATTGGGAGCGGCGTGACCAGCAATTATATTGGTGATCGTTTTGGTGGCGCTCTCCAATATAACTTCAGTACATCCTCTTTCAATCTACTGCTTGAAGGCAGTTATGATATAAAGGCGGAAACCGTCCAGCATAGCTATTCCACTCCTAAAAAGATAGCCGGTGTAAAAGATAAAACCGCCCAGGTTTCCTTGGCGGCCATCCAAGGAGGAAAAAGCTATACTAGTTATGTGAAAGCGACCTATCTGAATCGCCATATCGACGGCATTCAGTACATTTCCCAACGTGACAACTCTGAATCACAAAGCGGTTGGCTGGATTTGTACAGCAACATCCGCTCTGTTTATAAGACCCAAGCTGCTTTTCTGAATTACGCGTTCAGTAAAAACCGGGAAGCCGAATATAGCTGGAAAATAGAATTAGATGTGAATTATACCAAACAAGACGATGAATATCTAATGCCTAACTCTGTACAAAATGCAGAAAATTTATCTTTCGGCTTGGGAGGTAAAAAGAATTTTGTATTGGGCAACAGTATGAATCGTAGACTTTTAGTAGACATTCATGCAGCTTATAATACTAATTTGGGAGGTGAATATACATATGGCGGCAGTCATGCAGATTATCTGACCGTAACCGAATTACAACAGGGGCTGGCCAATTATTATACCAGTGACCATTACGGTATCGGCGGATCGGTAACGTATTCCCGGCAAGTCAAGGAAAATAAACGCATGAACTTGTTTGCCAAGGTTGCATTCGACCGTGTAAGTACCTCCGACTATGAGTATGACGGACGTACTTATTGGGCTATAAGCTTAGGATGTAATTTCTAATAACACAAAACTTAATATTTTCAATATGCGTAAATTAATAACCGGAAGTTTGATGCTCTGCAGCATGTTGTCGCTGCAGGCACAAACATTTGTCAAACCGGCAATGAAAGTAAAGGATACTTCATTTGCCGTAATTACAGATGAAGGAACGTATCAGGCCTGCGAAGCCGAGCTCAAGGCCTATCAGGAAACCTTGGAAAAGGAGGGGCTACCTACATTCATCGTATACAATGAGTGGAAGACCCCGGAAGATGTAAAAAAAGCAATCGCCAAACTCTACAAGAAAAATAAGTTGGAAGGAGTTGTATTTGTCGGCGAGATTCCTATTCCGATGATCCGCAAAGCGCAGCACATGACTTCTGCTTTCAAGATGGATGAAAAGAACAATGCCTGGAGGGATTCATCTGTACCCAGCGATCGTTTTTACGATGATTTCGACCTACAATTCGATTTCTTGAAGCAGGACAGTGTAGAAAATAACTTTTTCTATTATAACCTTGCGGTAGAATCTCCACAACGCATCCAGTGTGATATCTATTCCGCACGTGTCAAAGCTATTGATAACGGTGAGGATCCTTATGCACAAATCAGCCGTTACTTCAAAAAAACTGTAGCCGAACATCGGACAAACAATAAATTGGACCAGTTCTTTTCGTACACGGGTGATGGATCTTACTCCAACTCACTGACGGCATGGACCCCGGAAACATTTACTATCCGCGAACAATTGCCGGGAGTATTTGACAAAGAAGGACGCGCCCGCTTCATCCGTTACAACTTCAGCGCTTATCCCAAAGACGATGTAATTAACATGTTGAAGCGCGAAGATCTGGACTTGTCTATTTTCCATGAACATGGTGTCCCCGAGCGGCAGTATCTTTCCGGAAGTCCTGCCACCAACAGATGGAACACCCATATGGATGCCATGAAATACTATTATCGTAGTTTGGCCCGCAAAAAACAGGGTAACAAAAAGGCTTTCGACGAGATGCTGGACAAGATGAAAGACAAATACGGTCTGGACAGTACCTGGATTGCCGGATATGCCGATCCTAAAGTAATTGCAGAAGATTCTTTACTGGACCTGCGCACAGGCATTATCCTGCCGGAAGTTACAGATTTCAAGCCGAATAGCCGTATGGTCATTTTTGATGCATGCTACAACGGCGATTTCCGTGAAAAAGATTACATTGCCGGGCGTTATATCATGTCGGAAGGAAAGTGTGTGACCACTTTCGCCAATTCTGTCAATGTGCTGCAAGATAAAATGGCCAACGAAATGCTGGGGTTATTGGGCATGGGAGCCCGGGTTGGCCAATGGGCAAAATTGACAAACATTCTCGAATCGCATATCATCGGTGACCCGACCCTGCGTTTCCAGTCCATTAACGGGGTGGATGCCAACGCTTTGTTCAAAGCGCCATACGATGAGGGCCGGATGTTGGAATTGCTGCAATCACCCTATGCCGACATACAGAATTTTGCTTTGCACAATCTTTATCGTAATGGCTATCCGGGGATTTCAACTCTGTTGAGAAAGACTTTCGAGACTTCCCCGTTCATGATGGTACGTTTCACCAGTCTGGCATTACTCGAAAAGATAGGTGATAAAAACTTCCAAGAAGTACTGCCTTTAGCCATCAGGGATTCTTATGAATTCATTCGCCGTACTTCCATCCGCATGATGCAACACGTAGGGTTGAATGAATATGTCTATCCACAAATCAAGGCATATGTGGAGGATAATCTATCCGAGCGTGTGGCATTCAATATAGTTTTAGGGCTTCATGTTTTTGATGAAACAGCCGTACGGGAAGCGATTGATAAAGTGATGGCTGAGACTTATGTGCTGCAAGACAAAGAGGAAATGCGTGAAGCTTTGGAAAAGGCCAATAACAACCGCAGTATGCAAAAGGAATTGTTAAGCAAAGAAACTGCTGAACGCTGGCGTATTCTTTATTGCAACTCTTTAAAAAATTATATGGCACATGCTTGTGTGGACGGTCTCTTGGACTTGCTTGTCGATTCCAATGAAAGTGAAAAGTTGAAGGCCAGCTTATTGGAAGCCCTTGCCTGGTTCACTCATTCTTACCGCAAGCCCGACATTCTTCAAGCATGCGACCAGTTGAGAAAGGACAAAAACTTGTCTGAAAGCCTCCGTGAAGAAGCTAATCGTACGTATTACAGACTAAAGGATTAACCGACCATGATTAAAAAAATAATATATCTGGCATTTCTCTTGCCGCTGGCAGGAAATGCACAAACTACAGTGATAAAGCCGTCGGCAAAGCAACCTACCGCTTTCGCCATCATAACAGACAACCGGACTTATGTAAACACGAAAGAAGCCATGCATCAGTACAGGACCGCGGTAGAAAGTGATGGCCTGGCTACTTATCTGATTAGCGGAGATTGGCAAACCCCTGATCAAGTAAAACAAGAAATCATTAAAATATATCAGGAATGTCCTTCATTGGAAGGTTTTGTTTTAGTGGGTGATGTGCCTGTCGTGTTGGTACGCAATGCGCAACATATGACTACTGCTTTCAAGATGAACGAGAAAGCATTCTCCTGGGATCAGTCTTCCGTACCGACCGACCGTTTTTATGATGACCTGAATTTGAAATTTGAATTCATCAGGCAGGACTCGGTAAATCAGCAGCATTTTTATTATAAATTGGCGGAAGATAGTCCCCAACAGTTGAATCCCGCTTTTTATTCGGCCCGTATCAAGTATCCGGAAAAAAGGGGGGGAGACAAATATGCAGCTATTGCCGCCTACCTGAAAAAAGCGGCTGCCGCCAAATCAGATAAGGACAATCAATTGGATCAGGTATTCTCGTTCAATGGCGGTTCTTACAATTCCGACTGTTTGATGGTATGGATGGATGACGAAAAAGCGTATAAGGAAAACTTCCCGTTGGCCTTCGGTCGTCAAATGGGATTCAAACATTGGAATTTCCGCATGAGACACCCTATGAAATATAGACTGTTCAGTGAGCTGCAACGAAAAGACCTGGACCTATTCATGTTCCATGAGCACGGAATGCCGACGGGACAACTCATTAACGACGAGCTGGCGTGTACTGATTTTGACAATCGTTATAAGATGTTGAAGAGCACGCTGTATAACGCAGTCATGGACCATGCCGGAAAACGTGATAAGGATACCGTACGTATCCAGATGCAAACTAAACGACAGGTAAATGAAGTTTTCTTCAAGGATCTGGACAATCCGCTGTTCTGGAAAACTGACTCCATCCACTATGCCGACGAACGTATCGTGACCGCAGACTTGATGAGGAGCAACCTCTCCACCCATCCGAAGATGATCATGTTTGATGCATGCTACAACGGTTCTTTCCATGAAGACGACTATATAGCCGGACAATACATTTTCAATGACGGCCGGACATTAGTGGCGCAAGGAAATACCCGTAATGTGTTACAGGACCGTTGGACCATAGAAATGATCGGTCTGCTGTCCCACGGCGTACGGGCCGGACAATACAACAGACTGATCGCATCACTCGAAGGCCATTTGTTGGGTGACCCGACCCTTCGTTTCGCTCCTGTCGAAGCCAACACCTTAAGTACCGACATGACCATACGCAAAAAAGACAAGGCCTATTGGATGGATTTGTTAAACAGCCCGTATGCCGATGTACAGGCTCTGGCGATGCGTATGCTTGCCGACACTGATACGCAGAAAGAATTATCCCCGTTGTTTTTGAAAATGTATCAAGAGAGCGGTTTCAACACCGTGCGTATGGAAGCCATCAAGTTGTTGAGCCGTTATCAGGATGCAAATTTCATTGAAGCACTGCGCGAAGGGTTGAACGACGCCTACGAAATGGTAGCCCGTCAGAGTGCCATTTATGCAGGATTCGTAGGTGACGATTCTTTATTGCCCGTTATTGTAGAGGCGCTGGTGGAGCATAACGAACGTTTACGCGTACAAATGAGTGCCAATAAGGCCTTGAGTCTCTATCCGAGGGAAAAAGTAGAAAGAGCGGTAGAAGACTTCTATGTAAAGGCCAACCGCTTGAATGAAACCGAAGAAAAAACGCGGTTGTTAAGAAGTTTGGAAAGAATGTCCGTACAAGAAGCGAAAAGCCATCAGACATTGATGGACACAACCGCTCCAGAAACGAAACGTATCAGTGCGATCCGTAGTGTACGCAACTATCCTTTCCATTTTCATGTGGATGATTATCTGAATGTAGTTCGTGATACTAACAATCCTTTGGAAGTACGAGTGGTAATGACCGAAGCATTAGGCTGGTTCACCTACTCCGTGCAACGTCCGTATATTCTCGGAGAGATGAAGAAAATACAACGATCAAGCATTCTTCCAGAAGAACTGAAAATTGAAATTGAACAGACAATTAGACGATTAAGTTTATGAATATGAAAAAATACATCATTTTGGCAATTACCGCTTTGTGTTCTATGAATATACAGGCACAAACGGTCGTGCATCCCAGTGTAAAAACGATGACTACCTTTGCAATTGTAGTCGACCAGAAAAGTTATGGTGAAGCAAAAAATGAGATTGACGCCTATCGTGCCAGTGTAGAAAAAGAGGGTTTAGGTACTTATCTGCTAATTGATGACTGGAAAAGGCCCGAACCTATCCGTACACAACTTATCAAATGGCACAACAATAAAAAAGCGCCGTTGGAAGGCTGTGTATTCATCGGTGACATCCCTATCCCGATGATCCGTGATGCACATCATTTATCTTCGGCTTTCAAGATGTCTCCGAAAGCCAATTGGCAAAGATCGAGTATTCCTTCTGACCGTTATTACGACGATTTTGGGCTAACTTTCGATTACATCAAACAAGATAGCTTGAAGCCGGACTATCATTATCTGACATTACGCGCCGATTCCAAACAATACATTTCACCGGATATTTATTCGGCCCGTATCCGTCCGTTACATTTGGAAGGGCAAGATCGTTACCAGATGTTGCGTGACTACTTGAAAAAGGCGGTTGCCGAAAAAGAAAAACAAAATATACTCAACCAGTTGACTATGGCCCGTGGTCATGGTTACAATTCCGAAGATCCTCTCGCATGGAGCGGCGAGCAAATGGCATTACGCGAACAGCTGCCGCAAATATTCAAGCCCGGCAATACTGTGAAATTCTACGAATTTGACATGTGCTATCCGATGAAGCCATTCTACCTGAACGAAGTCCAGCGTGAAGGATTGGACATCATGTTGTTCCATCATCATGGTGGTCCCACCATGCAATATATCAATGGTTATGAAAGCGGTTCCGGCGTCAATCTAAGTATTGAAAATACCAAAATATTCTTGCGGAGCAAAGTGCCCTCCTACGCAAAGAAGCATGGGCGTGAAGCGGCAATCAAAGAATATGCCAAACAGTATGGCGTACCTGAAAGCTGGTGTGCAGAGGCCTTTGATGAAGAAAAAATCGAATCGGATTCCATCTTAAATCGCAACATGGATATATATACCGAAGATATTCGCCTGTTAAGTCCCAATGCACGATTCATACTATTTGACGCTTGCTTTAATGGTTCTTTCCATTTGGATGACAACATTGTGGGCTCTTATATTTTTAATAAGGGCAGGACTATTTCCACTATGGGATGTACGGTCAATACTATCCAGGATAAATGGCCGGATGAGTTTATTGGTTTATTAGCAGCCGGCATGCGTATCGGGCAGTTTACCCGTTTCACCTGTTTCCTGGAAAATCATCTGATCGGTGACCCGACTTTCCACTTTACCGACAACGCGGGGCTGGATATGGATATCAACTCGACCCTGGTTTTGGAAGAAGGCAATACTGTATTTTGGAAGAAACAATTGAAATCTCCGATGGCTGATATGCAAGCGATGGCACTCCGCCAATTGTCCATGGCCGATTGTAAGGGGCTTGTTGACCTGTTAAAGAAAAGCTATTACGAATCGGATTATTTCGTAGTGCGCTTGGAAGCTTTACGCTTATTGGCATTGAACTACCCTACAGAAGCTGTCGACGTATTGAAAACTGCTATGAATGATAGCTATGAACTGATTCGTCGTTATGCGGTAGAATATGTTGAAAAGAACAGTAATCCGAAATTGCTTCCGGCATGGATAGAAGGCTATTTGCTTCGTGGACACGAAAACAGGTACCGCTTCAGATTTTTCAGTGGTATTGATATATTTGACCATGATACAGCTTTGAACGAATTGACAAGACAGTCCGCCGATTGGTCATTCTATGACCCTTCATACGTGAAAGAATTATCGGAATACTACCCTCGGCGAAAGGAAGGGCTTGAAAGAGATTTCTCTGTTATTAATAATCCAGAAAGTACTACTAAACAGATACAGAATGAAATAAGCATATTTCGTAATAAACCTATCGCTAAGGCAATTGAACCATTACTCAATATTATAAAGGATGAAAGTCGGGAAGAGGGGCTTCGCATAATATCCGCCGAAACGTTAGGTTGGTATAACTTATATTATGACAAGACAAACATTATCAAGGAGCTTGAGACATTCCAAACTTCCAAGAAAACAGTAATGAATGAAGTCGTTAAGACAATAAATAGGTTGAAAAGTAAAAATAGGTAAATCTTTGATATGGGTTACACTTGTATCTAAAGGAGTTTGTAGGTTAATCATTTCTTGGCTTCATAAGAAACGCATTATGATTCTTTATAGGGTTATAATGCGTTTTACTTGTCCAACAAGGTTGGTAATAAATTATCACTTTATAAAAACACTTGTCTTTATAAAGAGTTCCGCCGCTATGTATCGGTATATCAGGATATATGGTTATATTTCATACTCCAGATATCTTATCAACTGATTTTCGACTCCTAATATATACCGCAAATCGTATTGTGAATAGAATAGTGTCTTTTCAAAAATATTTTTTTCAATCCCATGTTGTTAATCGTCAATAATATATTCAGATGCATACTGCTGTATAAATTGCAATAAACCATCTATCGTTTTATTTTGTGACATATCCGCCGGTTAAAAACGTAATTGCTTCACCATTTCCTCACGAATTCTTTCATTCACCATTGACCATACATATTCCGCCATAGTCATCTGTGGATAATGATAAAGTATCAGCATAAGGTTGGTATTGATTTCTTCTTCTATTTTTATTTTCACAACCGAATACATAAGGATGAGAGTGGTATGGAATATTCAAATCTTTATTAATGATTAGGTCAAGCGTACGTCCCATGTTCGTGTCTTTCGGTAAGTCATATATTATGGATTGACTTTTAATGTAAATACCCTCTACACTTTTCTAAAAGTAATATAAAGCATTCAGTTTCTCAATGCAAATTTAGAATATCCAGAAATAAATAGTTCATATTCTGTTGGAATTTGTTGGTACTTTGTGTTAAATTTGCTGTCGGTTATTAAATTTCTATGGACACTATGGTTTTACAGAATGTATATGAACTGACTCAGGAAAGACTAGGTATAATATTTAAAGAATTCGATAATATATACATTTCCTTTTCGGGAGGAAAAGATAGCGGAGTATTACTGAATTTATGTATAGACCATATTCGTCGGAACCGTTTAAAACGCCGTCTTGGAGTATTTCATATGGATTATGAAATACAGTACAGCATGACTATTGATTATGTGGAACGGGTATTGGAAGCGAACAGGGATATACTGGAAGTCTATTGGATATGTGTACCTTTCCGTGTAACCACTTGCACCTCCATGTTCCAGAATTACTGGCGGCCATGGGACGAGGCCAAAAGGGAGGCATGGGTCAGGGAGATGCCTAAAAATGCAATGACTGTGGACAACTTCCCGTTTTATAACCGCCAAATGTGGGATTATGACTTTCAAGTGAAATTTTCTTGCTGGCTCCATCAGCAAAAGAATGCCCAACGTACCTGCTGTCTGGTAGGAATACGTACCCAAGAGAGCTATAACCGTTGGCGGGCTATTTATAAAAGTGCCAAAGAGCGGTATGAAGGATACGAATGGAGCACTCGAATAGACGAGGGAATATACAATCTCTATCCTCTTTACGACTGGAAGACAGAGGATATCTGGGTCGCCAACGGTCGGTTCCAATGGGACTATAACCGCTTATATGACCTGTATTACCAAGCGGGGATAAGCCTTGGCCGGCAGCGAGTGGCAAGCCCGTTCATCAATGAGGCTATAGAAAGTCTTGCCTTATACAAGGTCATTGATCCTAATACATGGGGGAGGATGATTGGTCGGGTGAACGGGGTTAACTTTTCCGGAATTTACGGGAATACGCATGCTGTTGGTAGGAAAAACGTCCGTCTGCCGGAAGGATATACGTGGAAATCGTTCATGGAGTTCCTACTTTCAACCCTGCCTGAGCAGACCCGGAAAAGGTACCAATCCAAACTGGTAACCAGTATGAGGTTTTGGAAGGAAAAGGGGGGAGTCCTCAGTGATGCAGTCATACAGAAACTGAAGGACCGTAACATTCCTATTCAAGTAGGTGACAGCACCAATTACAAGACAGACAAGAAACCGGTAAAAATGGACTATCTGGACGATATCGACATTGAAGAATTCCGGGAAATACCTACCTATAAAAGGATGTGTATATGCATCCTGCGCAATGACCATACCTGTAAGTATATGGGATTTGCTCTAAACAAAGAGGAGACCCTGATGAGAAACAATGCCATGAAAAAATATAAGTATATTCTATGAATATCTTATATGGGAATATCGCGGTTATTATTCAGAATTCATGAAATTGGACGGTTGGGTAAATACGTCATGTGTATTCGATTTCTTTTGGAGTGATTATTACAGAAAAGCCCCAGATATGTTTCGCTCTTTTTCATCGTGTACTATTGTTACACAGATACGGACTTATCGTTGCAAACCTGCCCAAAACATGAAACGCACTTCACCCGACAGATGAAATTAAAATACCGACCAAGGAGAAACAAGTGGAAACGAAACCGGCTGCAAGAATGCACTCAATTTCGGCACATGACTATTCACAATAGGAAACCGGTACTGTTCCGTACATTGTCAACTACGGAGGGGAAAACTACAAGTACTATCTTCCTGAAAAGGTCATGAATATTTTTGAGAATGAATATGACTACCGGAGTGTTGTTTATTCCGTTGAACTTACCAATCCGGCAGCAGCTATCTTTGTTGAATTGGCAGCATTGAGCCAATCTCCAGCAAGCAGCGGAGGTGGTGACGGTCAAAGCGACCTGTCGTGGAGGGATAAGAATGAGGACGATATGAAATGGATACGTCGCTGTATGGATACGGTAACTTGTCATTTGGGCAAGAAACGGAAAACAGGAATAAGGAGATAACAGTTTACGGTAAGAACATCACAGGAATCAGCAGGATTCAGAAGGAGATAAACAAAGCTCCCGAAGTTCAAAATGCGGCAGTTTTTCGCAGGAGGTTAAGGTTGCAGCCGCCAGTTGGCAGCCGTTTATAATGCGACAGAAACGTTTTGTGAAAAGACAGGCAAACTCGACACCACACTTGACAAAAGACTGGACGATATTCGTAATGCTTCTACAGTGGTTATTCTGCCCGAGACCATTCGATATTTGACAGAAGTGCACGGCAGCTTCTGCCACATGTTTGGCAGTACAATTGAAAAATCGCGGTACAGGACTAATAAACCAATTGGATAACTGGTATTAGAAAATGGAGCAACGGATAGCGGAACATGAAAGGATGATCCGCAAGCAAACGGAACGTATAACTGTCCCTGGCAACCTGTTCTATTGCTTCGCGCCCATGTTTGTGCTCCTTGCCATATTCTTTGGTATCGTGTTTTAGGCAAACAGCGGCCTTTCCACATAAAGCTGTTGCAAAGTCTTCCGTGGATATTCCTTACTTTTATGATTATCAGTAACACAGCCATTATCTTTCACTGTTTGGCATAATCATAGACGGTAACAAAGGGAAAATAAAAATCACAGATCTATACTAATTTGCTGGTATTCCTACCAATATTGAAACAAAGTTTATACCTTTGTGCACAGTAATCACTAATGGATATCATGGCAAAAATTAAAGTTCAGAATACAGAGATAACTATCATCAACCACGATGATAAGGATTATATATCATTGACAGATATGGTGCGTAACATAGAGAACGGATTGGCTCTTATCGAAAAATGGTTACGCAACAAGAATACGATAGAGTTTCTTGGAATATGGGAAGAAATGTACAATCCGGATTTTAATTCCCCCGAATTCGAGGGAATTAAAAATGAAGCCGGACTAAATCGGTTTATTCTTTCAGTGAAGCAATGGACTGAAAAGACCAATTCGAGAGGGCTTATTGCAAAAGCCGGACGCTATGGCGGTACTTATGCCCATAAGGACATTGCGTTTGAATTTGCCTCTTGGGTTTCTCCCCAGTTCAAACTCTATCTGCTGAAAGAGTTCCAACGCCTGAAAGAACAGGAACAAACACAATTAGGCTGGACCGCCAAACGTGAGCTATCCAAGATAAATTACCGCATACATACCGATGCAATCAAGCAGAACCTTATTCCTGCCGCAGTAACAGCCAAACAAGCCAATATTATCTATGCTGACGAAGCCGATATGCTGAATGTGGCGATGTTCGGCATGACCGCTAAGATGTGGCGTGAACAACACCCCGAACTGAAGGGGAATATCCGGGATTATGCTTCTATTAACGAATTGATTTGCCTCTCAAATATGGAAAACCTCAATGCGGTATTCATAGACCAAGGCATTCCGCAGGGTGAACGGTTGATTAAACTTAATCAGATTGCAATTCAACAGATGAAAGTTTTAGAGGGTAATAACAACGACCGCAAGCTACTAAAATAAAGAAACTACTTTTAGAAGTATGACGTTTGGCAGGCCTTCCTTCCAACGAATATAATATAAAAAACATCGGAGTGACTTTCAAACCGCTCCAATGTTTAAATCTTCAGTTATAACTATTAATTCACTTTACCAATACTCAATGGCTCTTTTCTCAATGTATTCTTCTGGCAATGTTTGTTTTTTCCCGATATAATTCATGTCATCATCGTAGTCGTCATATTCAGTGGCATAGCTAACCTTTCGTTCCGTCCAATTGTTTTTCTTGTCGAACTGCGTATAGGTGTAATGATAGGTGGTTACACCTTCTTCGGGATGTTCCTCTATCATGGTTGAGGGATATTTGTCATTCCCCTTATATTGGTAGGTACATGTAACCATTGCCATTTGTGAACAAAATACATGTTTGATGGGCCGTTGGCTACTGTCAAACGTGTACTCGTGGTTGAGTTCGATATTGGTGTCCGAATCCGTATCGGAATGTAATCCATCCTTTATTGCTATATTGACTACAGCTTTTTCCCAGCCACTTACATTATAAGACGTAGGTGTAAGATATTTGTATGTCGTTTCTTTATCAAAGCTATTTTTCTGATATACAAGATTGTCCGACTAGTCAAATTTCAAGCATTCGTGTTCCTCCTTACTTGTTTAGGTATCAGTTTTTCAATTTTCCAAAGCACTATCGGCGGCATGGCTAGTTCCGGCAGGATCTCTGCGGCCGTTACTCCTGATCGAGCCATGTAGCAAGGAGATGAAATTGGTCAAGGTTAGGTTACGACTGCCCCCTGTTCGAAATGGCTAATTGTAATCTGGGCTACTTCCGATTGTTCGACCGGTTACTTCCTGCCCTTGCCGGTCGGTTTTCCAGACGCAAATTTGGACTGTCGCGCTTGATTCCGTCGCTTTGAAGTGCATTTCCTGTAAAATTCTTCCTTTCCGAGAAAGAGTAATTTTCCGGAAAAAGCGGCGGAAATGGCTTGTCCGACAGTCCCTTGAAGCATCTGTAAATCCCAAGCGGTTCAGGCAGAAAAAGAACCGAACAAAGGGAAATAAAATAAATCATTAAAAATTAAAGACAATGGGCATCAAAGAAAGCAAAGAGTACAAACTCGCGAAAGATTGGGAAATGTCGGTAAATAACTACGGATTCAATCCCAAGCGGTTTGCGGCTGCCATTCCCGAAAAGCACCCGACATTGCAACAGAGCCTTTACCGGCTTATTAAAGAATGTATTGCAGTCATGGCGGACGAAACGCGTCACTACGACGACCGCAACCGAGCCTCGCACGAAGAAGCAAAGTGCATCATGGAATATCTCAAGGAAAACGGAAAACACATCCCATTAAGATAACAAGCTTATGAAAACACAAGAAGTACAATTCGACGGCAATACTTACATCTGCCGTGTAGTAAACTCAAACGAGGGTGAAGAACTCCTTATCGGATCGACTGCCTTGCTTGATGTCCTCCAGCCTGGCAGCTTCAACGACGAAAACGAGGGTTTTGCGAGTAAGGAAGCCGAAAGGCTCTACGACAAGATTTCTTCTTCACGGACAAAAACGGTCTCAAATTACCAGACGAGGACCTGATTGCCGAACTGAAGCAGGACAATCCCGAATGGTTCGAATAACAATAAAATTAAAGTCATAATTATGGAAGAGTATGCAATACAGGTCGCACAGACCGCCAAAGAACAGTTAATAACCATGACACCGGCAAGTGTCCTCATGTCATGGGGTATCAAGGAATTTACCGCCATGGTGTACAACGGTATGCCTGCACTTCGTATCAAGGTGAACGGACGGTTGCACACCGGCTACGTGATAGTTGCGCTCAACGGCTCTGATTACTATGAGGTGTATCTGCTGCATGGAATCACCGCGGTATGTGTTAATGAGGAGGTCTGTTTCGATGAACTGGGTGATGTCATCGACAGAGCCATCGAAAAAGGCACGGACGAAAACGAATACAAAAAGTTCTGCGAGCAACAGCGTGCTCTACTATTCGGTGGCAGACTTACCTGATTCATAGATATAATATAGAAGACACCGCCCACATCGAAATACGGGCGGTGTTTCGCGTGAATACCCTGTTATAGTTTATAAGAGTGCGTACAAAATACAATGTTTCCTATCAATAGAAAATATTACATAGCCTGT
>NZ_GG774799.1:141261-142897 GCF_000163675.1 Bacteroides sp. D22
CTTACCTGATTCATAGATATAATATAGAAGACACCGCCCACATCGAAATACGGGCGGTGTTTCGCGTGAATACCCTGTTATAGTTTATAAGAGTGCGTACAAAATACAATGTTTCCTATCAATAGAAAATATTACATAGCCTGTCAATCCGTTTGCAAAAGTACATATTTCATAACGAGATAGGTTTTATTTTCTTTCTCGTCTATAACGAGGATACTGGACACGCATTTTTTCTTGCCAATAGGTCCGCCTTTAGGGAGGCGTTGGAAATCCCGGGAACTGACATTTACAGTTGTTACCATTCACACACATCTCCCTACAAATAAACCAAATTCATCACTTCTTCAGTTCGAAGCCCACCTTTAATCCCGTCATACGAGTCCGCGATGCTGTTGATCGTGGATGCCGTGGAATTGACTCTTGATGCTGTACTCGCGACGGTTTTCAGCACGGACATCAGTTTGTCCGCCTTGAAGACAAAGCTCATGCTCTCACCGGTGACGGTCACGTATGCCACGAGACAGTCTGCAATTTTACATCGTAAGCATAAAAACATTTTTTGAGAAATAAAATAAAAACAACTTTTTTGCACAAAAAAAATAAAAATATATTTACTTTTATTTGTGTCTATAAAAAATTACTCGTTACTTTGTAATCAATAATACCTATTGTGATTCAGAAGTATATAGCAGAAGCAAATTAATAGTAAAATTCTCTTTTTATACGCGTTTACCGTCGTGACGACAGGAATAGTAAAAAATAAATTTGCCTTATTTTTATCTAAGGCAGCTGAATATACTAGTTTGTGTTTGTTATAAGATATCTCGTCGTGATGATGAGATATCCTTTTTACCTGATAACTTTTTCACAATTAAACTTTACTAATATTATTTTATGAAGTCTCCATCTGTGACGGATCGAGGCTTTACCCCAAAAGAGTTTATAATGAATATCTTTCACTATTAAAATATAACTAGCCGATTTATCTTTAGCGATATTTAATTTTATTTGCTTGATATATCCTTTAGTGATTTCCCTTTGTTATTCATAAATCCTATAGGTTTATTCCGGGCAGAGAATCAATAAAGCATCCCTACCCGGTGTTGGTTATAAAATCTTTGCCAGTGCTTTTATCAACTCTTTTGTAGATTCGTTAGTAAGACATACAGAAATTGTTCCATCCTCTGCAACATCTTCCACTTTCACATTTTCGATCTCAAAAATCGGTTCATTGATATGCGCGGTGTACAACGGTATGCCTGCATTTCGTATCAAGGTGAACGGATGGTTGCACGCCGGCTACGTGACGGTCGCACTCAACGGCTCTGATTACTACGAGGTATGTCTGCTGCATGGAACCACCGCGGTATATGTTAATGAGGAGGTCTGTTTCGATGAACTGGGCGATGTCATCGACAGAGCCATCGAAAAAGGCACGGACGAAAACGAATACAAAAAGTTCTGCGAGCAACAGCGTGCTCTACTATTCGGTGGCAGACTTACCTGATTCATAGATATAATATAGAAGACACCGCCCACATCGAAATACGGGCGGTGTTTCGCGTGAATACCCTGTTATAGTTTATAAGAGTGCGTACAAAATACAATGTTTCCTATCAATAGAAAATATTACATA
>NZ_GG774799.1:143224-167259 GCF_000163675.1 Bacteroides sp. D22
TACCTGATTCATAGATATAATATAGAAGACACCGCCCACATCGAAATACGGGCGGTGTTTCGCGTGAATACCCTGTTATAGTTTATAAGAGTGCGTACAAAATACAATGTTTCCTATCAATAGAAAATATTACATAGCCTGTCAATCCGTTTGCAAAAGTACATATTTCATAACGAGATAGGTTTTATTTTCTTTCTCGTCTATAACGAGGATACTGGACACGCATTTTTTCTTGCCAATAGGTCCGCCTTTAGGGAGGCGTTGGAAATCCCGGGAACTGACATTTACAGTTGTTACGATTCACACACATCTCCCTGCAAATAAACCCAATTCATCACTTCTTCAGTTCGAAGCCCAGCCTTAACCCGTCATACGAGTCCGCGATGCTGTTGATCGTGGATGCCGTGGAATTGACTCTTGATGCTGTACTCGCGACGGTTTTCAGCACGGACATCAGTTTGTCCGCCTTGAAGACAAAGCTCATGCTCTCACCGGTGACGGTCACGTATGCCACGATCTTGATGCCGAGCTTTCCTTTCATCGTTACGGTCTTGGCGTCGCTGTCGAAAGTGTAGGTTCCACTGGAGGTCTTGCCCTTGATGGTGCACGAATAGGAGCCGTCTTCGCTAAAGGTATACTGACAACCGTCCATCCCTACCTTTTCGTATACCGCTTGTATTTTCTCTTCCACTTCCTTGGCGGCCACCTCTCCGCCGGCCTTTGCCAAAAGGTTGTCACTTTCGAACCGGCACTCCGGTCCGACATACGTCCATGTACCGATAATGGAGGATTCCGTGGTCGTTTTGTCGCCCACCACGCTTTTCAACACACCGCTCAACACTGATTTTAAGTCTTGCGCTCCGGCATTTCCGGCTGCCGCCGTCATAACTGCTGCCAGACACAAACATTTTACTAACCTGTTTCCTTTCAGTTTCATTTTCTTGTCAATTTAAGTTTCTATTATTTTTAGGATATAATCAAATATTTCCGCTATTTGTCATGCTCCTGTACACTTTTTCCTACTTGTCTAAGGAATGCAGTCGCAAGAACTCCATAAGCTGCTGCCTGTAACTGTCGCCTACTGGAATCCGTTCCTCTCCGATAACGATGCGCATGCGCTCTATCTCCTTCACCTTTCTTATGTTGACAATCCAAGAGCGATGCACCTGCAGGAAGCAGGGCGGGAGCTTCTCTTTTATCTGGGACATTGAAGTACTGACGATGACCGGCTTCTTCTCTTCGGTGTGTATCTTCACGTAATCCCTCATTCCCCGTATGTAGAGTATACCAGCAATACGAATGTTGACATACTTGTATCCGTCCTTGGCCAACAAATAGTCTTCATCGGACGTGGTTGCCATGCTGTTGGAAACTTTCGCCAGTTTCAGCAACCTGCCTGCCGCACGTTGAAAGTTCGTGAAATCAAAGGGCTTCAGTAGATAGTCTACGGCGGGGAAGCGGTAGCTTTCCACCGCGTATTCCGTGTGGGCGGTGGTAAAAACTACCATCGGCGGATCAGGCAGGGAAGAGACCATCTCCATGCCGTTCAGGTCGGGCATGTTGATATCCACGAACAAAGCGTCCACCCGCCGTTCCATCATCACCTGTACCGCTTCCATGGGGGAGTCGCACAGTGCCACAAGTTCAAGAAACGGTATTCTGCGGATATAGCTCTCCAATTTCTCCAGCGCTATCGGCTCGTCATCAACGGCCATGCATCGTATCTGTATCATATTCGCAAGGGATAATCAGTTTTACTTGATAGATCTTTTCTTCTTTTTCCGTGATGTCCAACGTGAAGCCGCTACCATAGAGCAGCTGCAACCTCTGTCGGAGGTTGGTAAGGCCTATACCTCCCGTGCAGCCGTCCTTCGGAGGACACCTGTGGATGCTGTTCGTGCAGTCGAGGTGGAGCGTATCCTTTTCCATATACAGCCGTATTTCCACGAAAGATGGGGTCTGGTAGCTTATGCCGTGCTTGAAGGCGTTCTCAATGATGCTGATGAACAGCAGGGGCGGAAGGAGGATACGCTCCCGGTTTCCCTCGGGCAGTTCGAGGCTGATGCGCACCTTCCGGCTGGAATAGCGCTTGCGCATCAGTTCTACGTAACCTGCGATGAAATCCATCTCCTTGTACAGCGGGGTGCGAGGTTTCGCCCCCTCGTAGAGCATGTAGCGCATGAGTCCCGACAATTCCATGATCATCACCTGCGCCTTGGCGGGGGCTATCTCTATCATCCCATGTATGTTGTTGAGTATGTTCATGAAAAAGTGCGGGTTGATTTGTGTCTTGAGATGTTCTAACTCGTGCTGCAGGTGTGCAGCTTCCAGTCTGCGTGCCTTCTCCTGCTCCTCTTGGTAGCGGAAAAAGAAGGCGATGGCCAAGTCGAAGCCCAGCATCAGGGCGGCGATCACGAAATCCAGCAACAAGGGCATGGGTATCTCTTCGTGTCCGGCGGGATGCGAAGGGCGCAAAGCGGGAATTTCCAGTTCACCGCCTGCGGTATTCTTCCCGCGTTCTGAGTCATCCCTGTTCGGAAAGGGTTTCCCACCGGGAGGCCGTCCGTGGGGCGGCACACGGTGTTCCTGGACGGATGACACGCGTGGCTTCTCTATGTCCGAATAGTAGCGGTAGAGTCCGAAAAGACAGAGCAGTCCTATCACGGAGAGGACATAGACCTGTACACGGTGATGCATGAACAGACAGCGCACCGGCAGGCGGTGGATCAGGAAGAGCAGGAAAAAGGGAAGTATGGCCGCCCAAGAGTGCAGGACACCGTCCCACGAAAAAGCACTACCCACCCTCACAGCTACCACCAGAGCAGTGGATACGGGATATCCCCACACCATCCCCCAGAGGATGACATAGACAAGCCACGCGTATGAACGGGAAGCCGGGATCTTCATTCTTACTGCCATTTATCCGTCTTTATACAAAGAACTGTCATTTCCTGTCCCTTCTGCCTTCCGGTACGGCCAGTCGCCGTTGCTCCGTCCAGCGGGCATACTGCTCGTCAGTAAGCACCTTCTTCAGTTTCTTCTCGCGCTTCTTGCGCTGTTTCTCCATCTTTTCCCTGTCGCCTGACGGTGCAAAATCGCGGGGAGGACGGCGGTCCATGCCTTCGGGCGGACGGTTCCCGTGCAATCCCTGTCTGAAGCCTCCGCCCCTCCCGAAGTCCGGTGCCCCTTCCGGCCTGCCGCCCGTGCGGGGCATTGCCGTTTTATTCTCCGCGTCTTCACGCGCCCATTTCAGGTTCAGCTTGTAGAGCTTGTCATACTGCTTCTTTGTAAGGTCAAGCAGCGAGTCCATGCGGTCGGTGGTATGCCGTGCCGACTTCTCGGGCGAGAGGGGCACGGGTTTATAATGTTTCTCCTGCCGGCCGGGCATGTCCTTGTCCACCTCCTGTGCCGTGACTGTGCCGCCGTAAACGAAGAGTACGGCACATACGACCATCCAAAACTGTCTTCTAATATCCATATGTCTGTAATTTAATTTTTTCGAAAGTAAAAATAGCGTGAAACATCAAAAACAGCAAAATTAAATCTGCCAAACCGTCGTTTTCCTCTGCCAAACGGCGTATATTCCGCCAGCATTTGCCGGCAATAAAGTCCCGTTGGCAGATTTTTTTTGTGCGCGTATGCCGATCCGTTTACCTTTGGATCCGTAAATTAATGGCCAAATATTAAAAATATGGACAGGATCAACAGCATATTGCAGGGATTTGCCCCCATCTCGCTAGATGAGATGTCACGGGTGCGCCTGATGAACCGTATCGACACGAAGTACGTCACGACCGTACCATATCTTGTCAGACTGCTGGAGATGGCCGGCGGGGAGTACAGTGTGCAACAGATCGGCGGGTTATGTGACATACCCTATTACACCTGCTATTTCGACACCCCCGACCGTGACATGTTCGCCCAGCACCAGAGAGGTCGCAAGGCACGGCAGAAGATTCGTCTGCGCGTGTACGAAAACTCGGGCACGGCGTTCCTGGAAATCAAGGATAAAGACAATCGTGGGCGTACGGACAAGAAACGCATTCCCTGGACCGGTACCGGTGAGGACATCATGCCGTATTCGGACTTCATCCGGACCCATTCGCATTACATGCCGGAAAGCCTTGCCCCCCAGGTGCGGAACCGTTTTCGCCGCATCACGCTGGTCAATCGTCTCCTGACCGAGCGTCTCACCATCGACACCGGACTATGCTTCTCCAACGTGTCCACCAGGTGCGGGTGCTCGTTGGAAGGACTTGTCATCATAGAGCTCAAACGCGACGGGAATACCCGCTCGCCCGCTGGGGAGATGCTGCACGCACTGCACATCCATCCGGCCGGATTCAGCAAGTACTGCGTGGGCATGGCGCTCACTGACCGGCAGCTCCAGCAGAACCGATTGAAGCCAAGGCTGCGGATGATACGCCGCCTGCTGTATCCTGCCTGCCGCACTAGTACAACAACAATACTTAACAGATAAACATAGAATGATTATGGACGAATTAGAATTTATGGATGTACCTTTGGTGGACATGGTTGATATGTGGCAGCTGTTGTTGCGCTTCGCGTTCAACACCCTTGTCACGTGGTGTATCATCCATTTCCTTTATTATCCCAAGAGCAGGCGCAGGGACTACTACTTCACGTTCATGCTCATCAGCGTGAGCGTCTTTTTCCTGATATTCCTGCTGGGAGGTGTCAAGCTCAAAATCGGATTTGCCCTGGGACTTTTCGCCATTTTCGGCATCATACGCTACCGTACCGAGTCGATGCCCGTACGTGAGATGACCTATCTGTTCGTGCTCATCGCCCTCTCGGTCATCAATGCGCTGGCCGTGACGCTCAGCTACGCCGAGTTGGTGGTCACGAACCTGATCTTTATCGTGTTCATACGCGTGTCCGAGGACAACCGATGGATCAGCCACGTCTCCTGCAAGCTGGTTCTCTATGACCGTATAGACCTTGTCCTGCCGAGTCGCAGGGCCGAACTGGTCGGGGACCTGCAACGGCGTACCGGACTCACGGTTGTCAGGGTTGAGGTCGGGGCGATGGATTTCCTGCACGATACGGCCATGTTAAGGGTCTACTATGCCGCCGATGGTGAGGATACCAATACGGTGGACCAGTTGATGAAATTACCTAAAACGACAGAATAATGAGAAAGGGAAGGATTATATTATTGCTAGCAGCCTTATGTATGGGTGCACCGGCCCTGCGGGCCCAGGGCCTGTGGACATCAGCCGGGATGAAATTCGGGTTGGCAAAGGGATTGTCGGGATACGTCGAGGGCGAGTTTCGCACGGCGGACGGGCTGGACGGGACAGAACGCTGGGCTGCCTCGGCGGGGCTGGACTACAAACTGTGGAGCTGGCTGAAGATGTCGGCGGGATACACATATATACACAAGCATGTCGAGAGCCGTATAACTAAGAAAGGAAATATCGTCTCCGATTACTGGCAGCCCCGCCACCGCGCATCTTTCGCCCTGACGGGCAGCTACTCGTGGAACCGATTCACCTTCTCCTTGCGTGAACGCTACCAATACACTTATCGTACGGAACAGACCGTGCCCAAGCGGGACGGTGACGACGGTTCGATGAAGGCGGACGAGTTGATCGAAGCATCGCACAAACATGTGTTGCGCTCGCGCCTGAAGGCAGAGTATAACATCCGTAAAAGCGGCTTCATACCCTTCGCCTCCTGCGAACTATATAACTCCCTGTCCGGCTTTGCGTACGAGAAAACGCGCTGGACGGTAGGTACGGACTACAAGTTCAACAAGCGCCATTCGGTAAGTGTGTTCTACCGCTACATAGACCAGAGCGATGACGATGACACGAACGGGCATGTCATAGGCGTAGGCTATTCGTTCAGGCTTTAATGTAAATAATGTAAATAAAGAAAATTATATGGTTATGAGACATAGTATGAAAAGAATGGCCGTACTTGTGACGGTAGCCCTCACGCTTGTCCTAGGGACAGTATTCTCGTCCTGCACGACGGACAACGACTTTGAGGAGCGGGAGATGGTTCCCGGGGACCTACCGGGTGGCGGTAATGGCAGCGATGACGGCGACGCGCCGAATTTCGACCCCACTATAATCGGCTGGGACGGACAGAAAGCGGACGATGCGGCAATGGATATCGCAGGGGCGGACGAGGATATTTATTGGGAAGCGAACGGGTTCGGCGATAACGGTGGCGTGACCGTTAATGTTGTCTACTCGGGAAGTTCGGCTACGGTGACTACTTCCGACACCTCTGTGGAATATTACACGGACGGGGCCTATGTTACCATCGACATGTTAACCTATTCGGTGAAGAATGTGGAGATCGTGGTTTCCGGAAAGAGCGATGATGGGCAGCTGAAAATCTACGGGGAAAAGAAGTTCAAGCTCACGCTCTCGGGCGTGGAACTTACCTCGGGCAAGGGACCCGCCATTAACGACCAGTGTAAGAAGCGTGCATTCGTACATCTGACGGAAGGCACGACCAACTGTCTGACCGACGCTGCGTCCTATTCGGAGGAGCCCCGTTATCTCAACGGGGGGAGTTCGGTAAGCGAGGACCGCAAGGGATGTTTCTTCAGCGAGGGCAACCTGATTTTCAGCGGTACAGGTGTGCTGGTAGTGGAAGGCAACTACAAGCACGGCATCGTCACCGATGGTTATCTCTACATGCGTCCCGGTGTTACGATTGCCGTAACGGGAGCAGCGAAGAACGCCATCCATGTCAAGGGTGATGAAGACGACAAGATCGGTGTATATATGGCTGGAGGTTTGATTTACGCCAACGTGTCGTCCACAGCGGGCAAGGGTATCAAGACCGATCTGGATGCCGAAATTGCCGGTGGGAGACTCCTGCTGAACACTTCCGGGAATGCAACTTACGATGCAGACGAGAAGGACACTTCCTCGTCCGCCGGCATCAAGACGGACGGCAATGTCATCATTTCCGGGGGGACACACACCCTGAAAAGTACCGGCACGGGCGGAAAGGGTATCAATGCTGACGGGGAGATCCACGTATCAGGCGGAGAGACGACCGTGACGACCACGGGCGGCAAGTATAACTACTCGCAGAGCCTGACTTCCTCGCCCAAGGGGGTAAAAACCGACGGCAATATTACCGTGAGCGGCGGCAAGCTGAATATCTCCGTTACGGGAGTAAGCGACGGTTCGGAGGGGCTGGAAAGTAAGGCGACACTGACCGTCACTGGCGGAGAGGTATACTCGTATGCCTATGACGACGCCATCAATGCCGCCTCGGCCATCAACATCAGCGGTGGAAAAGTCTATGCCTATGCAAGCAACAACGATGGTATCGACTCCAATGGTTCGCTGGTCATTTCCGGGGGACTGGTCATCGGCGTAGGGACATCCGCACCGGAGAGTGGTATAGACTGCGACAACAGCAACAGTTTCAGAATCAACGGCGGCACGGTCATCAGCCTGGGTGGAACCTTGCAATCCACTCCCTCCATATCCAGTACGCAGCGGTCGGTGGACTATAACGGAGTATCCGCTACAAAGGGATCGAAGATTTGCGTGTTGAACAGTTCGGAAACGCCAATTCTGACATTTGAGTTCCCCCGGACGATGAGCGGCGCGGCATTCTTCTTCAGTACGCCTGACATCGCCTCGGGAGCATCATACACCGTTTCTTCGGGCGGTTCGCTCGGCGATTACACAGACTCATGGAACGGATGGTACGGAGGTGGCACATGGTCAGGCGGTTCGCAGGTGGGGACCCTCAAAAGAGGGCTTCGATATTGTCATCGGCAATCCACCATATGTCGAAGCGAAAAAACTAAAGTACATCACAAGTATTCTTAAAGAAAAATTTGCAATATATTCAGGTACGGCAGATTTGAGCATATATTTTAATGAGTTGGGGGTGAATCTCCTTGCCGAGAAGGGAATAATATCATATATCACCACCAATAAATTCTTCAACACAGGCTATGGTGAGAAAGTTAGAAGACAACTTTCTTCACAACACATCAACATCATACTCAACTTCGAGCAAGTAGAGGTTTTTGAAAATGTTTTGGTGTCAAGTGTCATCTTTAATATTTCTAAGAGAAACAAGATACCCAAAAGCATCTTTACTTACGAGCAATTTTACAAACTTAAGTTTCAAGAGTTTAAGCGGCAATTTGTTGAACGGCAAAATATGTTTGGTGTCTATCCACAAGACTATCTCAATGAAAAAGAATGGTCTTTTTCTGATATGAGTCAGTTGATGTTGAAGGAGAAAATTGAAAAAAGTCATTTGATTTTGAAGGAAGTTAAGGGCGTGAAGATATATAGGGGAGTAACAACTGGCTATAATCCTGCATTTATCATATCGAATGAGCAACGTGATAAACTAATAGCAGAGGACATTAAGAACAAGCGAGTTATTAAGAATATGCTGCAGGGGCGTAATATCAGGAAGTGGTATTACAATGAAAGTGAAGATAATCTAATCTTTACTCGGAGAGGAACTGATATAGAGGACTTCCCATCTATAAAAACTCATTTGTTTGCCTTTTATAATAATCTTAAACCAAAAACGCCAGATGATAGTTCGGAAGGACGTAAACCTGGCACCTATAAATGGTTTGAAATTCTGGATAATACAGCATACTATCTTGAATTTGAAAAATCCGAAAAGATTATATGGGGGTTAACTGCTGATAAATGGGCATATGCACTAGATACAGAACAACATTATTTGCCGAGCAATGCTTATATTCTGACTTCTGAAACCATTTCCATAAGGTTTATTCTTGGATTGTTGAATAGTAAATTGTTACATTATTACTTTCGTTTTATTGGTGTGATGACAGCAGGTGGAGCATACACACTTAAAGCAGCAACAATAGAAGTACTTCCGATTGCAATAGGAACAAAAGAGCAGCAGAAAGAAATCGCATTAAAGGTAGAAAGCATCCTTAATGCTAAGGCAAAAAACAAACAAGTCGATGTTTCTTCTACAGAAAGCGAAATTGACCGTCTTGTATATAACCTTTACGGACTATCCGAGGACGAGATAAAAATAGTGGAAGGCTAAATGCCTTCCATTATTATTCTCCTGCCAACCTAAATTCCAATTCGTAATTCTTTATGAAGCCGGTTTCCTCCTGCGTCAATCCGTATAGCGGACAGATATAATCATCTATCTCATCAATGATTGCTTTGGAGCGTACAATCTTGTATTCCTTGAATGAATCAACATTATAGGTGGACTCTCCAGATGTTGTTCTGATATTAGCTTTAGCCTCTATATCAGAAAGATAACGAGAATATAACCCGTCAAGATACTCAATATCCTTAGTTGAAAGCTGCGGAATTGTGAAATTCTCTATTTCGTATGTCTTCCAATTCAAATTATCAGAAAAAATCTGATAGAACCAAAATGACAAATTGCTACTGAGTATGCATCCAACAGCATCTGCGATTTTGGAATTAGCAAAATAGATAGTTCGCTCAGCTGATGAACCGATACTATAATTTGTTACGACTTTGAAGTATCGCCCTCCTGCAAACCTGTATATGATTGGACTCCCTGAAGTCTTGATAAGAGACCCCAACCTTGTATAGTTGAAGAGTTTGTTTAAGATGGTTTTCTCTATTTCAGAACCTATCTTTGGAATACGACCATAAAGTGTTTGCCCTTTCACATCAACAAATTGTAAGTTATCAATAAGCTTTTGTAAATCAAACTCATTTCCTCTTCTGTGCATCTTTGTTGAGTAAAGATGCCGACAAGGTGTTTCTGTCTTTTTGAAAAGTAATATTGAAGTGTTTACGAAAGCGTTCTCAAAAACAGGCTTGGGGCGTACTGCATACGATGATATGTGTATGGTATCACAGTTTCCCATCAAAATACGGTGTACGCCTGTGAGGGAATCACTTGATGTCAAGGATATTGGTACTATATAAGCAAAACTTCCATTCTTCCTAAGCAGATTGTATCCCAATTCTATGAATAGTGTATATGTATCAAGAGAACCCTTCTGTAATCCTTGGATGCTATTTGCCGTCACATACGTATTCTTATAATACCTCTTTGTTTGGTTGTCGTATTTAGCACCGTATGGTGGATTGCCGATGACAATATCGAAGCCCTCTTTTGAGGGTCAACAATATGTCATTGATACAATGCTGTTACAAGTCCATTAAGTTGTTCTTCCAATTCGGAGTAATCAAGATTCTCTTCTCGACGATGTAGAATCTCTTTTGCAATTACGCCGATAGCGTTTTGTACTTCTCTTTGCGGAACAGGGATTGGAAGATTGCGAATGTGTTCTGGATATATGTGATAGTCACCGCCTCGTTGGTCTGCTAACAGCTGGTTAGCCATCGAGGAATTGAGAATGCCTAGCAAATAATACAGGTTAACCTCTCCAGACAGGATTTCCATTTTTGCACGGTTATGTTTGCAGAATTTCTTGATGCTTGAAGATATGCTCTTATTGCTAACATCTTTCAAGTCCTTCCAAAGAACTGCGCAGTAGATAGAGTGATTATGTAGAAAGTGTTCCTCTATGTCAATTGTTACGTTGATAGTTCCCAAACAATTCATAATAAGTTTTGGACAGTCATACAACTCACGAAAAGTCGGACGACTTAATTTGTTTGGGCAACGTTCTGTGTTCCATTCGAGATAACGCACACGTCGAACTTGGTATTTATCTATGTCTTTTGCTTCCAAATACTTTCTGCTATGTACATCATCAAAATGTAAACTAATCAAATCTTCTTTCTTGAAAGCACCTTTTTCAATGTTCTCATGGGCGTTAACCACCATACCTTTACTAATATAGCAGAAGTCGCCCAATATATTCATATTAACAAAGCGGTTTCCAGTTCTTTCCTCCTCTGTCAAGTTCCAAACATAATTTTTCTCGTCCTGCTTTAATGCCTTTGGAGATTTGCTTAACACTTCACGGATGGTCTTGTCCTCTAAGATTTTTGTGATACGAAGTTTACCCTCTGGTTGACTGTTCTGAATAAATGGAATGCAGTTACTCACTGTGGCATTCTCAAAAATCTTTGTACCGTTTAGGTCGGCTATCTCCAACAAATGATATTCTTCTGCAATCATCTTACGAAGTTTCTTACCGTACTTTTGATTTGTCAAGGGATATGGAACAATCATAGAGAATACTCCATTGGGGCATAGGAGTTGCATACCAAGTTCCATGAAAGGAACATACAAATCCCACTTCTCATTAAGCGATTTGTACTTCTTGCTTGCCACTATACGCTGCCGCTGTTCGTTCAATTCTGGTAATGCTATCTGTGTCGGCGCACTAATGTATGGTGGGTTACCAATGGTGATGTCGAAGCCGCCCCCATTTGAAGGTCGTGAGAAAACATCATGAAACCATGTATGCCAAAGGAAGAACTGACTGTTAGCAGACAAGTCCATATCTTCAAAATCGATATGAATACCTTGTTCAATGAGCTCCTGCTTTACAATATCTGCGATGTCCTTTCTCAACTGCGCCTTTTTGTCATGTTCAGGGCAAACATAGTATTCTGCGAGTTTGTCGCGTAGGTTCTTGCGATACACATCTAACATAGTGTCAAAGAGCGTAATGCTATGTTCACTACCAACCTTCTTTTCTGTCATCGTTGAAAGGTCAGCGCCCTTATATTGCTCCAGAAGGGAATTTCCCTGCATAATCTTGAAATCAAGGTTAGGCAGAGCCTCTGGTGACTTCTCGTCAACAATCAGTGAGAGCCAGAAACGCAGACGGGCTATATCCACAGCTCCACGTTCAATGTCAACTCCATAAATGTTGTTTTGAATGATGTGACGTTTGATGTTTGCGGCATTCTCTATGATGTTTGGCTCAATGGCAGAACGGCAGAAGAATAGTTCACGCAGTAATCCCATTGGAAAAGCACCAGATCCAATCGCAGGGTCACATATCTTCACATTGCATAGTTTCTGATCAATGTATTCCTTCAGTTCGCCCAGCAGGGATGCATCGTGAGTTGTCACAAACTGACGTATACATTCCTTATCCTCTTCCCTCATGTCTGTTTGCAGATATGCTATCAAACTTTCACGGCACATGTACTGCACAATCTCCTTCGGCGTATAGAATGCGCCCTTATCCTTGTTATCCTCCAGCAGGTTTTCAAAGATGCGTCCGAGCATTTCGGGGTCAACACCCACTTCTGCATCATTAGGGTCATTTTCATCGATGGTGAAGTTGTACTGCGAGAGCATTGTCAGCAAGCTATTAAAATAGCTGGCAGGAAAATGACTGGGCTTCTTGTCAAGGATGTCACGTTCAAACAGACCGCCGTTCAAATATGGAATACGACAGTTACGGAAACCTTCTACTTTTGTGTCGTAAAGGTCGCCCTGATCTGAACGGTTACGGTCTAAGCCTTCTGCAAACAAGTCTTCTAATATGTCATCAAGGAAGTTTTCCTTCTGACTTTCATTCGCATTCTTGAAAATATTCAGCATGAAATCACGATCGCCTTCGCCCCATTCCTTGCCTGCAGGAACGCCAAGCCAGCCTTTTTTCTGGAGGAAGTGCAGGAACACGATGCGTCCAAGAAGTTTCTTTACATAATCACGAATGGGTTTTTCCTCACGGTCACGAATTTTGTCGGCTGTCATACCCGTATGGTCAAAGTCTGTATCAATGAAGTGCTGACGCATTCCGTTGGCAGGGGCAACCATGTAATTGACAAAATCTTCATATTGAGCCTTGTACTTCCCGAAGAACTCTTTAGAAAGAGCTTCAACGTTGAATGCATTTTCGATGTCTTTAATTTCAAGAGAATTCCTTTTGTCATATAGAGCCATGAAGTTGTCAGTTGCCGTGCGGCATGACTGACCTGGCCCCAGCAGGAACGTATAACGTTTGCTGTCGGTAGTTTCTTCTTTGTTACCGCTCTTTCGACAATAAGTGAAACGCCAATCCCAACGAGTATCATCCTCGTAATGGAACAGCATGAAGGCACAAGAGAACTGATCCATGACAGCACGGATGAGCCGTTGAATGTTCACACGGTTACGCTCCATCATAACCCGGTCGTTGACTGTCACGTCGAAAATTTGCAAAGGTTCAACGCCAACATACATCATTCCAACTTGCTTGATGCTGCGTATTCCCGTTGCTTCTGCCAGTTGTCTTCGTTCGGGCAGACTCTCCAAAAGCTCTGTTTCAAAACCATCCTCAAAGTCTTCTTCACCGAAAATGGGAAAAATAACATTGTTGAGGAACGAACTCCAGCCTTGATATCGGCTGTTTAAATATTCTTTTAATGACTCTTTATTCATGGGGTTGTTTGTTTACTTGATGGTTCCTAATACAATAGATGCTTCGCCTTGTTTACTTTCCACATGGGCTACGAGTTTGCCGATTTCTCGCTCCAGAATCTCGTCAATATCTTGTTGCTCTATGGCAAAAAGACGTGAATCCCGCTCTTCTAATTCTTGACCAATAGCCAATACTTTTTTGATAATATCAAAACTTCCTCGGTCAATAAATTTACGAGCATTTTTCAGCAAAATCTTGGATTGTGGTGATAAACCAAGTATGTTGTTAATTTTCACTAGTATTTCTTTTGCAACCGTAGCCTTGTCACCAGCCCTTGACTTGTTGATGCGGACAAAGTATTGGTTATAAGTCTTTATGGCTTCTGCCGAAAGCTGTTGCCAGTTATCTGGTAATGAAACACGTTTGGCCTTTTCTTCCACACGCATATCTTCAAGCAATTCAAGCAAAGAAATTATTTTGGAGTTATACAAACCCTCGGCTTCTGTACGTATTCTAATTGCAAGCCTTGCAGAGTGTGGTGCTTTTACTATGAAATATGCCGTTCCACTTGCAGCCTGTGCTATCTGCCAGTCTTCATTAGCTTGTTCTATTTGCAGATAACGTTCAGGGTGAGTATCCTTGTATTGTTTTAGTTCATATACATACTTCTGCAAAGGTGATTCCTCACCGTCAACGGCTTTGGCAATATCGTAATGTACCACACTTTCCTCTTCCGAGAAAATCTTACTGTCTTCACCGAATAGGACGTGGAAGGATTGCAACTTGGTATGTGCCTTGCGAACCAACTGAATCTGCGCATCGCCTTCTGCACTTGGCATGAAGTTATAGACATAGACAAAAGGCTCTTTACTGCCGATACGATTTACACGACCTATGCGCTGCATCAGGCGAGTGGAGTTCCAAGGAGTATCATAGTTCAGAATAACATTGGCACGGTGGAGGTTCACACCTTCTGCCAAGACCTCTGTTGTAATGATAACATTGTAGTCATCCTTCCAGACACCTTCGTAATTGGCATCAAAATTTTCCTCAATCGTATGTTCCATCTCATCACGATTGGCAGCAGTAATGACAAGTGCCTTATAGCCCTTTGCCTTTACCGCTCTCGCAAGCGATTGTACCGTGTCTATAGCTTCCGAGAAGATAACTAATTTTCCAGAGGTATTCTTTTGTGGATTAAACAATTCTGGTTTGATATTCTCTTTGAAAGCATCAAATTTCGGGTCTTGCGGGTTTTTCGCCCATCGATCATAGAGATTAGAAATGAGTCGGAAGTCTTCTTTCAGTTGAATATAGTATTCTTCCTTGAAATTTTTGCGCTTATATTCTGCATTCTGTCCCTTCTCGTTACGTCCTTGTTCCGTTAACTTCGTTATCTTGGATCTAATGTCTTCTACACAATCATTAAACGAAACACGTTTACCACGTTTCAATGTCTTGGCTTCATAGTCAAGTTCTTTGTTCACATCAATTTGCGGACAAACGAAAATTGTGTCGTTTTCCCACATTTTAATCATATTCTCGGTATAACGACGCAAATTCAGCAATGACTGGGTGAAAGCCGTAAATGAACTTTCAAGACGCTTTACAAGAAGAATCTGCATAATGGTTGCGAGCTGTTTTGCTACATCACTAACACTACGGTTTCCTCTACCTTTATATTTATTTTCGTTGGCAAAATCAGTAAAATATTCAATAGCACGATAACGGAAATATCTTAGCCACTCATCAGTCTTTAACTTATCTTCCGCAGTAGGAGCAATAATTGTCATGGTATCAGAGAAGAGTTGTGCCAACTCGTTGTCCATGATGTATTCAAGGTTGTTAGGCCCAATTATTTTCGGAAAGACCAAACCTTGTGATTTTATATCGTTTTCGTAATACTTCTCAACGTCAGTCCTTGTTCGGCGTTCCAAAATATCACTTAGCACGCAGTCACGCAGTCTCTTTGATACGGCATCCAAGCGTTGGCGGCGCTCATCTGTTGGTATGTCGTTGCTTCTATCTATCAGCAATTCATATTCTCGGTTGACATCAGCAAAGAACCTTTCGATATTACCACTTTCAGCCTTCTTCAATGTACTGTCATTGTGGTTTCTCTCAAAAAGGTAAATCTGATTCTTCAAGTCGTTTGGTCGGTTGTTCTGCGGTGTGGCAGAAAGAAGACCCACATATGGATATATCCCTGTATTAGAACAAATCTTCTGTATCAGTTCATCAAGAGACTGGTACATCAATGTGGTACTGTTGCGGAACTTATGGCTTTCGTCAATCACAATAAAGCCATAATTCTTTTCTTGGAGTGTTCCACCAAAATCGCCAGAATCGCGGCTGTCGTCATCGTCATCTTCGAAGCTCTCATCTTCGGCAACATTTACGATGCGTCCAGTTGTAATGAAGTCAATGTATGGCGTAATTTTCTCGTCAGAATCTTTGTCGAACATGGCTATAGTTTTCTTCCAACCCGATTGAATGGCGGGAGGAGTAATGACCAATACTTTACGTTCTCGTCCATCGTCTTCTGGTACGGACAAGAAACGCTTGATGATGAGCGTACCGATAATCGTCTTGCCAAGTCCCACCACGTCTGCCAACATAAAGCCACCATGTTCGTGCATAATGCTGATACACCTCTTTACAGCTTCTATTTGATATTCCAGTTTGTGGATGTTCGCTGGCAGATAAGTTTCTATCTGTTGTCCGAGTGATTTGTCTACAATGTCACCAAACTTAATTTGTAGCAATTTGATATATAGTTCGTATGGAGTGAATAATTGTTGTTCACTTTCGCGTTCTTTTTCAACGTCATCTGTTATAGGTGCAGATTTAAGGATTTGTTCTAAGAATTGTTTGTTCCAAGGTTCAGATATTTCCCATTTTTCATTAAACCATATCAAATGAGATTTATTACCTGGTATTTTATCAAGCGATAACACTTGATTTGGAGCAGTTTCAATATAGTTTAATTCTGCGTTACCTTGTAATCCTTTTTGTGTAAAATTTGTACTTCCCACGATGCCAATACCAATGCCGTTTGACTTTCCATCAAAGATGTAACACTTAGAATGTAAAAATTGAGTTTCGTCATTTTCATTTTTTCGAAACACACGAATCTGAATCTTTGAATCATTGTTTTCCGTACAATAATCAAGAAGCAGACGTATAGCATCTTTATATTCCTCAGTAACATTAAGTTCGTGGATATCAGTCTTTATGAAGTCCAGTGGATAATTTGCATCTTTATATTTAGGTGACTTTAATTGATTTGCGTATATATAAGGGTCTTTACCTATAAGTAAACGAAGTGTTGTTCCGTCTTTTTCAATGAAAGACCTCAAATTTTCTTGTAGTATAGCTAAACCGGGAATATCCCAATAACCAGTGGCAATACTGACTGTTTTAATGCCATCAATGGCTAAGCATTTTCTCAATGTTGCTGTCATTGAAAGTGCTTCTATGGAATTATCTATAAGTGTATTATTCATTTTAATTCTATTCTATGGTTTGAAAACATACGCTAATTACATTCTTTCTCCCTTCTCTCTTTTACTCTTTCCCATCCCGGCATCTTTTTAGCCAATACACTTTCTCCTGCAGGAAAGTAAAGCGGAAAGACTTGAGATAAGAAACTTACAATATCACTACGTTTCTTGCCCATGTTGAAAAAGGTGGAACAAACAAAATACATAAGATCTTGCTGACTACATGTATCTTTGAGTTGAATGGTTATTGAGGGAGTGATTATCAAACCGTGTTCTGCAAATGCGCAAGCACTGGCAAGAATCGCTTTCTGTTCTTCCTCAGTGAACATCTTGATTTTATCTGCTAACCATTCAAGTTCTCTTTGCTGAAGTACTTGTTGCTTTTCATTCTGATGTTCCAATAGGATTGCTATATTTTCTTGTTGCTTTTCGGTCAAGGCATTTTCCAATGCTTGATTCTTTCGTTTAAGGACGTTGAATTTTAGCAATGCAGCAATGTACATACAAAAATAACCTACTGCAACATCAAATATCAGAACAAGCAGATAATTGCTGTTTGAATTTTTGGTATTCTCAGCCATATACTCACTGATAGGAATCACGGCAAATAGCATGATGATAGCTATTGCATAAAGCACTCTGTATCGCGTTTTGTGGCTTATTTGCGGCAAGGAAGCAAACAAAAAGGCGATAATCAAAACGGCAATTATTGCACTGAATGGTATGAAAGATGTTCCCATAGGTTTATTGTTCGGTTTATGGTTTAACAATTATGCGCCAATAACCTGCCTTGTCAGAACCTTCATGGATGAGAATGCCTCTATCTCGAAGATTCTTTATCTGTTTCTTGACACCATCCAAAGAAATCCCCAATTCATTTGCCATTTTCTCACGAGTTATCATCGGGTTAGATATAACCATATCTATAATACGTTGAGCTGTTCTACCAACAGGCTTATTGGCACTTCGTTTTACAGGGTACTTTTCGAGGGTACTATTTCCGTTTACAGGGTACTTTTTCTCCGAACTTTCTTCGTTTACAGGGTACTTTTCGAGGGTGCTATTTACCCTGTTGGCTACTTCTTCAACAGGTATTCTTCCGTTTTCATTCCAATTCAGATTATAGAAAGTGGTGTAGAAAGAGGTCGCTTCCGTTTGATATTGTGGTTCTTTTCCTTGCAGGAAATTAGGCAGTTTCTCCGTAAGTTCCCTCATTTTGCGTAAGCCGGAGCCACGTTTCTCCATATAGTCCAACTGTGTGAACATGTCTGCAATGACGGGGTTACGGCGCATGGACGGCACTTTGTATATATCTCGGTCTTGAATCTGCGTACCGTCAAGCATTGCGCCCGGTGATACTAGTTCTACTCGGTCATCGTAAATGTCGATATGTACTTCACCGCCCATTACGGTGTAATCCCGATGGATAAGGTGGTTTACCAATCCTTCGAAGATGGCACGGTCGGAATAGTCGGGTAGGTTAAGGCGATAGTTTGGCATCTTCACCCAGCCGCTCATGGTATAGTTCTTGATGAAGTCCATGCCGTATTTTAGTAATAACACGAGGTTAGCCCGATGTTCTACGGAACTGATGGCATCATCTTTATAGAGTCCAGTCCAACGAGTACAGAAAATACGTGATTGAAATACGGTGCAATTATCCACAAACAGCAATCCGGCATTGGTCAGTTTACCGTCTGGCGTGACCAGTCCGAATGATTCCAAATATTTGTCATTCCATTCCTGATGGGTTTGCTCACGGAAGGTATTGGCAAGGATGATGAAAGAATGTTTGCTGGCATCCACTTGGGTAGGCAATGAATCCCATGTCATGTGTGTGCCTTTCAACACTAATGAAAGAAGTTGTTGCGAATTGCACTCCACGCTTTCATTGCCAACTCGTACATATGCGGTACGTGTTCCATCTTGATAGTAATAATAAGGTGTAAGTGTTCCAGCTTTTACTTTCACTTCAAGTAAAGTATGTACTTCGTGCTCTATCGGAATAAGTTGAACTTCCGGTACAGGGTCAAGTCGTGCCTTTATCATTTCACTGATAAAATCAGCATCGGCTTGTGGATTCTCCAAACCAACAACTTCTCCGTCATCGTTCACTCCATAGAACAAACTGCCGCCATCCGTATTGGCAAAAGCCGATACCGATTTAAGCCATGACTTCACTTTCTTACGTTCCAACATTTCTTTGAAATCGTAAGCTGAGCATTCCGCTATCAATGTATTGGTATGTATCTGCATAGTTTCCTTATTGTTGTTTGGGTATAATCTCCCAATATGATGTACAAACATACGAAAAATTTCAGGAATAAATGAATAAAAAGGGAGAAATGGCACTGAATGGCTTATTAATAAAGTGTTTGCGGTGACAGACGAAGCCACGGAGAAAAAGGTAAAACGCAAAGAAAAGTGGAATATAGAAGCAGTTAGGTTTTCAAATCATTGCCCGCCCGAAGGTCAGTTTTAACAGTTACCGTGACGATTGCTCCGCCTCGTTTAGGTTTGTCTATCAAGCTCTAACTCGTTGATTATTAGTTTTGCAATAGAAAACGAGTATGAGCAGAAGTACATTCAAGGTGCTGTTCTATGCGAATGGCAGCAAAGAGAAAAAAGGAATTGTCTCTATCATAGGAAGGGTAACAATTAATGGAACTGTATCGCAGTTCAGTTGCAATGTAACATCTCGAAAGAACTTTGGGATGCTAAAGGGAACAAGGCTAAAGGGAAAAGCAAGGAAGCCAGAGAGATTAATTTTGTCTTGGATAATATCAAGGCACAAATCATCAAGTACTACTAGTGCATATCCGACCGTGAAGCGTATATAACCGCAGAAATGGGCAATGTCTATCAAGGTATGGGTAGCTAGTATGAAACACTGCTCAAAACCTTCGATAAAGATTGCACCAACTTCATGAAACGGGCGGGTAAAGACTGTACCATTAGAACGTATAAGGTAATGCTAAGGGTAAGAAATTATGTCGCAGCTTTCACCAAGGCATTCTATAAGCGAAATGATATGGCCATGTTGGAACTTACGCCTGACTTTATCAAGGAGTTTGCTGCTTATCTTACAACCAAACATAATTTGAAGAACGCCACGATATGGCTCAACTATATGTGGCTGAAAAGTGTGGTGATGCGTGCGCATTATAACGGGCTGATACCGAGAAATCCGTTTGCAGAGTTCCATATCAGTCCGAACGTAAAATAACGTGAGTATCTGACAGAAGATGAGATAAAGGTCATCATGACACATGAATTTGAAAATCCGTCGCTTGCATTTGTTCGAGACTTATTCGTGTTCACCTGCTTCACTGCACTCAGTTTCGTGGATATGAAGGAACTGACAACGGATGAAATCATAGAGGTGAACGGTGAGAAATGGATAGTTGGCAAGCGACAATGAACGGCTTTTGCATAAGTGTGGGAATCAAGCCTGTAAAACTCTACATTCGGTTTTGGAAGTACAACGATGGGGTAGATGGACTTCCTGATTGGTGTATCATTCTTGGGTATTGCAGATTTACTAAAAAACAAGACCAAGAATTGCAGGGGCTTATGCGGTTCTTCAAAGAGTATGCACTAAGATATGGGTATAGATATATTGGGATTGAGGATAATCCGCAATTTAATCGAACTTTAGAATTTCAGTGCATTCAATCTGTCATATATCAAGCATATTTTATTGCCGAAATACAGAAAAAATAGCAAACTACGAATAAAGGAGAAGGGTATGCTTGCTCTTTTCCTTTATTCGTAGTTTTAAATAGAATAAAATACTGTCTATATGCTTGATTTTTATTAATTTTGTAATTAGGTTGATTGTTACATAAACAGTATTTTAAGATACAATGGCTATATTTTATCCTTCAATAGAGAAGATTCAAGAATTTAAAGTAAAGCCTACTATAGGCGAAATGACCTTACTATATTTCTTGAAGAATGTCTTAGACGATTCGTTTGAGGTATATTTTAACCCATTTCTTAATGGAGACCGCCCAGATGTCCTTATCATGAGGAAGGATTACGGTGTTATGATTATCGAAGTAAAAGATTGGAATCTTCATAACTTTAAATTAGATAACAGAAAAAAATGGATATATATTCCTAATGGAGCTGTTATTAAATCACCTATTGACCAAGTATTAAAGTATAAAAATAATCTCTATGATTTACATGTAGATAAACTCTTGGAAAAAAAGATTTGTGACTTCCGCCACTTCAATATTGTTTCGTGTGCAGTTTATTTTCATTGTGCAAGCCAAATTCAGCTTGAGAATATGTTGATTATCCCCTTTAAGGATGATAAGAAATATCAAACATTCTTGAAATACAATGTCGATTTATTAGGATACGATTGTTTAGAAGAGGAACTCTTTAATAAATTATTAAAAAGACGTTACATGGTAGCCGGGAATCCATCATTCCTTTTTAAAGATGATATCTATCAAAATTTCAAGCGACTCCTTTCACCATCAGTCCACCTTAAATCTCAAGGTGAAATATATCGGTATTCATTGAAACAGCGTGACATTATATATTCTACAACGTTGGAACAGCGTGTCAAAGGGGTGTTTGGTTCTGGCAAGACAACTATATTAGCTGCCCGAGCTGTGCAAGCATATAAACGTGCATTGGAGAGAAATGATAATCCACGTATTCTAATTTTAACTTTTAATATTACATTAAAGAATTTTATTCATGATAAATTGATGAGAGTCGATGAAACATTTCCAATAGAGAATTTTATCATTATTAACTACCATTCTTTTATTAATGCTGAATTGAATAATCTTAATATTGAATTTGACATTCCTGATGATATTCCAAAAGAAAGAATACCATCATATTTGGACGAAAATTATTACTCAAATATATCACTATTTGACAAACACAAAAATAATATCGTAAAATACGATGCTGTATTTATTGATGAAATCCAAGATTATCATCGCCCATGGATGGATATTATCAAAAATTTCTTTCGTGATTCTCAAGGAGACTATGTACTTTTTGGGGACGTAAAGCAAAATATATATAGTCAACCAACAGAAAAAAAGGATGTTGTAACAAATATTCGTGGTGTTAATGAACTAAAATATTGTTATCGTTCAGATTTTAAGGTAAGAGACCTAGCCCAATCCTTTCAATGTAATATTTTTGGAGATAAATATGATATTGATGATTTCAATGAAAATAAAGCAATTGGTTCTCTTGATTTTACGATAGATAAAGAAGGCTATGTTAATTACATGTACTTATCAAATGATAATTCTGTACCTGCATTGTACAATATTATTCGAGGTAACATTTTAAATAAAACCAATAATATCTCACCTAATGATATAACAATATTGGGATATACAACCAAAATGTTAATAATGTTTGATTGTTATTACCGCTATGCCAGTCGTGAAAGAAGCAACAGTATGCTGGAAACTATAGAAGTAATGTATATGACACATCTAAACTTCCTCGGGAAAGACTTTGGACGATTTGCTTGGTTTAGTAATATTACTACTCATTTGAGTAAAAAAATGTTTCCAAAGCGAACGCAACTTTACGACAATGACATCATTAAATTGCGGCAGCATATAGCGAAACTGTTTACTATATACGATCTTTACCAACAATATCCTGAAACTTTTAAGGAAAGGCTAAAGGAAGAGTGTAATACCTGTGGCATTTCTATAGAAGCATATTTGGCTTTTAGAAAACACTATGATAATGACCTGTCTTTATTTAAAACGGATGTGTATAACTATAATTATAAGAATATCCGCGAAAATAAAAAACTTCATTTCTGGATGAATAGTGGTACAATTAAAATCTCAACTATAAACTCGTTCAAAGGTTGGGAAAGTGAAGTTGTGTTTCTTATTATTGAACCTAAATACGAAAATGAAACAACATTTAATATGGCGTTTGATGAACTACTATACACTGGTCTAACGAGGTGTAGAAAAAATCTTGTAGTGATAAACTTTGGAAATTTCCAATACGACAGCAAGATACGCCCATTGATTGAAAAAATTAAATAGTATTGAAAGAACAGATACTATACTAAAATGGGATAAACCTTATTGAAATAAATATGTATTTTGTTGTTTCCGAGAAAAGATGTATCTTTGCTCCTGTCGAGAGATACATTGAAAGTAATGCCAAGCAGAGTGCAGCAATAAGCACTATTGTTAACTCGTTACCTCAAAATTGGGAATTTTTCCCAAAGCCTTTATAATAAGGTGATAAGTAATTTATTTCAGAATTACGGAAAAAGTGTGTGTCGTTTCAATAGAATAAAGAAAATCATTTTTTAGAGGGAATATCTAAAAACACTTTTATAAAAAATTGCTTTGGTAAAATATTCTTGTAAGAATGGTATGTGAGCTAAAAACTCAATTATTTAAGTATATAGCAATGCTGTTTATTTTCAATAATTATCTTTGCAAACAAGATAGTTTTCTGTTCTTTTTTGATTTTTATGCGTTTACATCACGTTGTTTATGAATAAAAATCGTACTTTTGCAGTCAAGAGCTGTGGTTGCTTATGGATGCTTATTTTCGGATTTGCGATATAATTGCAACACGTGTACGCAAGTTGCTCATACTGAGATAATGTTGATTTTGAGGAAGTGAAGTAAAGATCGCTGAATATACAATAAATCAAAATAAGAGAGCTGTAGATTAAATGTTTACAGCTCTCTTTTGTTTTATATGTAATGTGATTTATTTGACCCCGGACTTTATTACAGTATGTGGTATTAGAAACATCGAAGCTATTTTATTAAGCATGCTTTCTTGTTTTTATACTTTTCCGTTTTGTAAGTAGCCAATTCCAATTACGTCAGATACAGTATTTCTCTAATCTTCTCGCGGTTACCCACAATCCAAACGAGATCTCCTAATTGGAAAGCCGTATTTTTATCCAGAGGGATCAATTCATTATTCCGTTCAATAGCCACAACGATACCGTCGTACTTTTCTCCCAAATGAGACTGTGCAATGGTTTTATTTAGTCGCCCCTTAGAATGTGCTTTTACGCCTAATAATCAACATATTAATATATAAATTGCTTTGATATATCTGCAAGTTTTTGTATCTTTATGGTTGAAAACTTGCAGATTATTATGATAAACAAGACCACCCCTCAGCCCTCCTTGTTCAGCTCTTTGACAGACCAGCTGAATCCCAGGCATCCCTTATACCTGCTTGCCAATAAGATAGACTGGCGCCGTTTT